>JARLHF010000070.1 GCA_031292375.1 Chlamydiales bacterium | reverse complement strand
TTGCTTAGAAAAATTGAAATTTTTTGAGTAGATTTATTGATAAATTTTTCAAGCATATGTGAGCATATGGTTGAAAAATTTAACGATAAAGATGTCAAAAAAGACAATTTTAACAAGCAAATGTAATTACGCAAGAAGTCTATTAAAGCAATTCAGTCTTATGCTGGCTCTGGAACCTGATCACAAGGACCTACCATACCAAGACCTAATGTTGGAATAACCACTCTGAGCACAAGTATGCAAGCATATAAAAGACCTGCAACAGCCACTTCTAGATTTACCTTTGCCGCTATAACCCATCCTTCTCTGTTTGAACTCCAGTGAATAGGGTCTTTATCATACGCAGGGCAACGAGCAGTACCAACGACTCCTTCTTCATAAGGCTTACCACTTGCAAAACATGCAGATAGAGCAAAAACGCTCGCAGCTATTGTATTTACGGCAAAAGCACATACATGCCATGCAACCATTATACCATTTATACACTGAGTTAGTGGATAAAGCCATAAAAGATGCCAACGCTCACTCGCATGAAGTCCTTTTTGCATTGTATATGCAAAACAATCACTAAGGCTTGTGTTATCCGGAATTATATCGCTACCACCAAAGGGCATGATAGCGCCTTCTGAAAATCGCTCAAAATTAATAGCAGAATTAATATTCATAATTACTCATCAAACAAACAATAATCCATTATATATTTTTTATATAAAGATTAAATAAAGATTAATCGATTGATTAGTTAATTATTGAACCTGGCACCATTTCAAGAATAGTTGCAAGCTCTAGTTTTTTATCATGACTTGCTGCTAAAATCATGCCATGACTTTCTACTCCCATGAGAGTTACAGGCTTTAAATTGGCAACAACAATGACTTTTTTCCCAATAATCTCTTCGCCTTTATAGAAATTACTAATACCCGAAACAATAGTCCTTACTTCAAAACCAAGATCCACCTTTAATTGAAGTAATTTCTTGCTTTTTGGCACAGGAGTTGCTTCCAAAATAAGCCCTACTCTCAAGTCAATTTGTCCAAATAGATCTATATCGATGGCTACCTTTAGTGGAGCATATGTTTTTGCCTCTTTGGCAACATCTACATTTTGTTTAGCAGATCTTTCTTGCAATGCTTTGACCTCTTCAGCAATTTGAGAATCTTCGATTTTTTTAAATAAAATTTCTGGTTCCAAAAGTAGTTGAGCCACAGGAGCTCTCTCACCTACCACTTGCTGCCAGCCAAGTTCTAGCAAAGGCTTTTTATATCCAAGCATCTTCCAAAGTTTTTCAGCGGTACCCGGAATAATTGGCCATGAAATAAGCGCAAGTGTTTTTAAACATTCAATGCAACATGCAATTGTAAGATTAACTTTATTTTTGTCTTCAAGCTTTGCTTCCTGCCAGGGTTTTTTCGCATCAAAATAAATATTTCCAAGCTGAGCCATTTCCATAACAATTTGAGCAGATCTTCTTACTTTAAAATGATTAAAGCTCTCATATGCCTCTAAAGCGAGTTCTTGCATATCTGCTAAAAATTTCAAATCGATCTCTAATGGAGCTTCCAGCTTAGGAACGCACGATGCCAAATGCGTTTTTGCAAAAACGAGCACACGATTTGCAAAATTACCATATTTACCCAGTAGTTCAGCATTAGAGCGCGACTGAAAGTCTTTCCAAGTAAACTCTGAATCAGCATTTTCAGGGGCATTAGCAGCAATAGTATAGCGAATTTGATCCACAGAATATTTAGAGAAAAAATCTTCTAAATCGATATACCAGCCCTCTGATTTGCTAAATTGTCTTCCTTCCAAGTTATAAAACTCATTGGCAGGAAGCTCATCTACAAGCTTATAGGGCTTGTTTTGTCCCATCGTCATAGCAGGAAAAATAACTGCATGAAAAGGAATGTTATCTTTTCCAATAAACTGAACAAGTTTTGTATCCGGATTGCACCAGTATTCCTTCCATTTATCCCTATCTCCAGAATGCTCTGCCCAGTCCATAGAAGCTGAAATATAACCAATGGGCGCATCGAACCATACGTAGAGAACTTTGCCATCAGCATCTGGTAAAGGTACCGGAATACCCCAGTTTGAATCCCTTGTAATGGCGCGTGGATGCAGCTTTTCACTATAATTTTTTGCAAATTGTAAGACATTAGCCTTCCATTTTTTTGTATCAAGCCATGCGTTAACTTTATCTTGGAATTTGTCGAGAAGTAAAAACCAATGCTTGGTCTGTTTTAAAACAAGCGGTGCATTCGTAAGTTTTGAGCGTGGATTTTTCAAGTCAGTTGCATCATAGCTTGCAGCACATTTTTGGCATTCATCCCCTCTTGCTTCCTCATATCCACAGCGAGGACATGTACCAACAACATAGCGATCGGCCAAGAATTTTTGATCTTTTTCAGAATAAAGCTGGTTGGTAATACGCTCTTCAATATAGCCATTTGCAAGAAGGTCTTGAAAATATTGAACCGTTGAAATTTTATGAGCATCCCATGTTGTTCTGGAAAAGTGATTAAAAGATATTTGAAGCTTTTCAAATAAAGATTTATTTATCTCATGAAAAATAGCCACATGTTCTTTAGGAGTGCGTCCTGCAAGTTCGGCACTCATACTAATTGCAACGCCATATTCATCTGATCCACAAACAAACAGTACATCATTGCCCACTAGGCGCTGAAAGCGAGCATAACAGTCTGCAGGAAGATATGCTCCTGCAATGTGTCCAAAATGCAAGGGACCATTCGCATAAGGAAGCGCTGATGTGATGAGCACTCTTTCTTTCATAATAACCTGAGTTTTGAGTTTTAAATTATGCAAGATTAGAGGGGATTCTGGATAAATTTTCAATCATTTTTATAAAGTTCATATTCAAAAACTATGAACGAGCAAAAAAGATTGAAAAGTTGCCAGAAGATCCCTAAGATTGAGTACGCAAAAAGGACAAATTAAGCACGTATGATACGAGAAGAGAAGCTAAAAGAGCTAGAAGAGAGGATGAAGTCTCTTGGTATTGATGAGTCCGACCTTCTTGAAAAATTTGTTTTAGGATCTGGCAGTGGCGGCCAAAAAATCAACAAAACCTCTTCTTGCGTCTATTTAAAACACATTCCCACAGGTCTTGAAGTCAAATGCCAACAAGATCGATCAAGAGAGTTAAACCGCTTTTTTGCGAGAAGAACTCTGTGTGAGCTTTACGATAGTTTGATTAACAACAAAAAAAACGACCGTCAAAAGCAACAAGAAAAAATTCAAAAGCAAAAGAAAAGAAGAACCAGACGCTCATCTCAATCTTAAAGAAAAAGCGATTTGAGGAAATTTCTTGCCTCTACAACTTCAATTGATCCTTCAAGCTTCTCTCTTTTTAAGTTTTTGAGGACCTGAAGAGCTGGAAGATCATATTTTTCATGAAAGTAACGAAGACCAGCTGTTGGCGTTGGATCAGATTGTTTGACCTCAATAATTTTCTCAACTTCTTTATCTTTGATGAGAGCAAAATCAACTTCATGTTTATCTTTGGTTTGCAAATATTGAAGAGAATAGCTTTCAGCTAGATAGTCAATTTTACCAAAAACATGCTTGAGAAGACATCCTGCAATAAAATTTTCAAAATGCGCTCTTGGATCTTTTTTGACAAGACCTGTATCAAAAAAGTAAATTTTTGGCTCTTTAAGCAAACTTCTTGCGATATTATTAGAAAAAGGCGTTACTAGAAAGATTATATAAAGAGCCTCTAAGATCTGAATATACTTTTTAACTGTAGTTGAAGAGATATGAGCATCTTCTGCAATCGAAGAGTACGAAACAGGAGAGCCTACCCTCTCTCGTAAAAGTTCAAAGACTAGTTGAATGGCTTTAATGTTATGGATATTTTCGAAATCAAGCACGTCTTGTCTTAATAAACTATCTGTATACTGTAAACGCCATCTATTTGCATCAATGAGTGATTTGGCAAAAAAGGGTTCTGGAAATGCTCCTCTTTCAAGAAAATGATCAACAGAGTATGGGACATTCATTTTTTCACACTCTGCAGGAGAAAGAGGCATAAGACGATGAAGAAAAAATCTACCAGCAAGAGAGTCCCCTACTTGGTTAAAGATTTCCAATCTTGCACTTCCTGTGACTAATATTTTTTGATGGGAGGGCTTTGTATCAAAAACACCTTTTAGATAGTTCTTCCAATCATTCATTTTATGAATTTCATCAAGTATAAGAAGTTCAACAGAAGGAAGCCAAGACTCTTCTTGAATAATTTTTCGATCTGCTAACCGATCGAAAGAGAGATAAAGAGAGGAACTAAATTCCTTTGCGATCGACTTTGCAAGGGTGGTCTTGCCTGCCTGCCGAGGACCTGCAAGAAGAACCATTTTTTTACTTAAATCTTGAATAATTGCTTGTTTTTGTGCTCTTTCCATAGTCGACTATTTTGCACTAGAATTGAAAAAAGTCAAGACTTTTTTCAATTCTAGTGCAAAATAGTCGCTTTAAGTTTAAAGCAATGCTTTTAGGGCTTTGTCATAGTCAGGGTAGTTTGTGACTTCCTTGACATATTCAACATAGTGCACTTTTTTGTCTGGCCCTATAATAAAAATAGATCTAGCAAGAAGCTTAAGCTCATCAATAAGTACGCCATAAGACCTGCCAAAGCTTCTTTCCTTATAGTCTGAAAGCATTTGAATTGTAGTGCAATGCCCTTCTTTCACCCATCTAGCCTGCGCAAAAGGCAAATCCACACTCACCCCAACTACAACTATATTGGAAGGCAATTTCTTTGCTTCATCGTTGAAACGCTTTGATTGAATGCTACACACTTCTGTGTCTAGAGAGGGCACAACGCTAAGTACAAGCGTTTTTCCCTTAAAGGCCTCTAAAGAGACATCTTGCATATCATTAGAGGTCAATTTAAACTCTGGAGCATCTTCTCCTA
This sequence comes from Chlamydiales bacterium, assembly GCA_031292375.1. Classification (NCBI taxonomy): domain Bacteria; kingdom Pseudomonadati; phylum Chlamydiota; class Chlamydiia; order Chlamydiales; species Chlamydiales bacterium. The sequence continues at coordinate 36,125 of JARLHF010000070.1, read as the reverse complement.
CTTTAATTTCTTTACCAAGAAGCGTTAAGGGAGCACCTTTAAAAGTAGCCACTCCTTTTCTCATATTTTCTGTTGTCATACATTTTCCTTATGTTTGTTTTTTCGAAATATTCTTGAAAGTCCTGTATAGAAAAAATAACCAAAACAAAGGCCTACAAGCATATACACTAGACTTTCAAGGGATAAATAAACTCCTAGCCTAAAGGCTGCAAGAGTTTCATTAAAAATCCCCAAATCAATCTGTTTAAAAAAAATGAAGGGTTTAGCCCAAATAGATGCTTCTTGCAGGCTTTTAAGTGAACTTGTCATCTCTTGCATTCTTTCAACAAGCTTTTGAAGCAAAACACCTTGAGAGGAAAAATCTATATCGTTGCTAGAGACAAATTTTTGAATATATTCCCCTAATGATTTATGGCTTACTTTAGCCACCTGTTCTATCTGTTTTACCTGAATATGTAATTCTGAAACATGGCCCTGAAGAAGATAGGTGTACTGCTGCATAAACTGAGGAATTTGCATGAAAAGAAGTGCTCCTACTAAAGAAAATAAGCGATCACACATTTTGTTCAACCAAGAAATCATAACTTATAAGTTCAGTTGCTTAGACAAAAATTCCCCAAAAGAAGTTAGTACTTCTTCTGGTATTGTATGGCCATCTTGAAAGACTTGTAATGCCCCAAGTAATCCTGAGTCCTTAAACAAACTTTCTAACCTCTTAGCAAGATCTATGCTTAAAATTGTATCTTCATCGCCATGGGATTGAAAAAAATGAAGACCTTTATGTCTCAATGCATGACTTTTCCACTCAGCTTCATTAATAACACTACCAGAAAGGATCGCAAGGCCAGCAAGATTTTCTTGCATTTTCAAGGCAACATCTGTTGCAAGCATAGCTCCTTGGCTAAAGCCACCTATTACAATATTACCAGGAGAAACGGGTATTTTTTTTAAAAGCTTAATGATAAGGTCACTTGCGTAAGATAAATCAGGAGGCACACCCACTGCAAGCTCATCGTAGCGAGATGCTCTCATAGCATTTTCTAATTTCGCCATATCGAAAGAAAACCAAGATCTTCCTATATAACTCTCTGAAAAAGGAACAAGATGCGGTGCATTAGGAAACAGCCACGTAGTGTTGGAAGGCGCGTTGACCATTTCGCTGAGCGATAATAAATCATGCGCATTTGCACCAAAGCCGTGAAGCAAAACAACATGCGGCCCATAAGGATCATGACCTTGCACGGCAAACACTTCCAAATCGCCTGTATAGTATGTTTTAATTTCTCTGTTCATAAGATATGGATCTTACACACTAGATTTTAAATATGCAAGGAAGGTATATACACAAACACGTAAGTTTAATTATTTTATGGGAGCCTTAGCGCATATGAAAGAGCCAACTTTTAAAAACCCCCTGCAAGAGTCGTTTCAAACCTCGAAGGTTACTGAGCCATGCGCCGTTATTATCTTTGGTGCAACAGGAGATTTAACAGCAAGAAAGCTTATGCCAGCACTCTATAACTTAGCACTAGATGGTCAGCTTCCTGCACATTTTTCTTGCATTGGCTTTGCAAGAAGAGAAAAAACTCATGATGTTTTTAGAAAAGAGATGCATGAAGCTGTAAATAACTTCTCTAGAACAAAACCTGTAGATGAAAAAATCTGGTCGACTTTTGGAGAACAAATCTACTATCACAAATCGGAATTTGATGATGATGCAGGTTATGAATCTCTTAAGAAATTACTAGAAGAATTAGATCAAAAATTAGGAACAAAGGGTAATCGAGTCTTCTACCTCTCTATACAACCAAGTTTCTTTCCTCTTGTCGTTGAAAAGCTTCATAAACATGGTCTCATCTATGATGAAAAAGAAGTGAAAGATAAGTGGTCCAGAGTAATCATTGAAAAGCCCTTTGGCCATGATTTACAATCCAGCATCGAGCTCCAAGACTCCATCATGCAATCTTTAGCAGAAAATCAACTTTATCGCATCGATCATTATCTAGGTAAAGAAACCGTACAAAATTTACTTGTCTTTCGCTTTGCAAATTCAATATTTGAATCGATATGGAATAATCGCTATATCGATCACGTCCAAATTACAGTAGCAGAAGAACTTGGAATTGGCTCAAGAGGGCATTTTTTTGAAGAAGCGGGCATATTAAGGGACATCGTACAAAATCACATGATGCAGCTCTTAGCTCTTATGGCCATGGAGCCACCTGTAAGCTTAAATGCAGATGCTATTCGTGATGAGAAAGTAAAAGTTTTAAAATCTTTAAGGCCTATTGATATGGCTAATTTTGGTAAATATGTCGTTCGTGGGCAGTATGCACCCGGACTTATCGACGGGAAAGCTGTTTGTGGATATCGTGAAGAGGGAAATGTATCTTCTACATCCTCTATCGAAACATTTGTTGCTTTGCAGCTTTACATTGACAATTGGCGATGGGTAGGAGTCCCCTTCTTTTTACGCGCCGGTAAGCGCCTTCCCAAGAGAACGACAGAAATTGCTGTCACTTTTAAAGATATACCGGGGGTTCTTTTTCAACAAAATGGATCCAAAAATGAAAATAATGTTCTCACCATGCGCATTCAGCCAAACGAGGGCATCGCCCTGAAAATTAATTCTAAAGTCCCAGGACCAAGCAGCCCCATTCAACCTGTCAAAATGGATTTTCGCTACGACTCCTACTTTGGAGTTGCCCCTCCAGAGGCTTATGAGCGTCTTATCTGCGATTGTATGCTCGGAGAAAGCACTCTTTTTGCAAGAGTAGATGAAGTAGAAGCTTCATGGAAGTTATTTACTCCCATACTAGAGAGATGGAAAGAGAGCGCGCCTTCTGACTACCCCAATTATCAAGCTGGAACATGGGGGCCAAAGGCTGCAGATGAGCTTATCAATAAAGAAGGAAGATCTTGGAGAATCCTTTAGTATTCACACATGACAAAAGATGTAACTGCTATGACGACAAATAAGATAAATAAACAGGAAAATAAGCCTTCTCCAGCCTGCCTCTTCAATATTGTATTTTATGTTGAATCAAAAATTGCCGCACAAAATTTTCAGAAATATCTAGACCTTTTAAAGAAAAAATTTCCTTGTAGAAGCATCTTTATCGTTGAAGAGCTAGATAAAAAAGAAGAGAGTTGCTCTATTGCAATTAATGGGCAAGAAACAAAAGAAGTTGTACCGAGTGCTTACGACCAGGTTACCATCACATTTTCTGGAAATGGAAAAAAACGTATCCCTTTTTTAATTCTCACCTACCTTTTAGGTGATCTTCCCACCTATGTTATATGGGAACAAGACCCAAGTAAGGAAAACTTTATACTCGACCATTTAAAGCAAATTGCAACTAAGATCGTCTTTGATCCAGGGCTTACTACCCATATCAAAGAATTTGCAAGGCATGTTCTTGGGCATATTGAAACCGAAAAATGCGGCGTTAGTGACTTTGCCTGGTTTTCTATAAGTGCATGGCGCGAACTTTTAGGAAATATCTTTGATACTCCAAAAAGGATCGATGATCTCTTTCATACAAAGATTATCCGCATCACTTACTATGCTAGCAAGAACAATAAAGAGCGCAGTGAAATCTCAGCTATTTACTTACAAGCATGGATTGCAGCAGAGCTTAATTGGAAAATTCGTGATGTAGAGAGAATTGAGGGGAATATACGTATTAGCTATGAGCGCTTTATCCATGACACCATTGTTTTGTTAATACCTCAAGAAACAACACAAGAATCCGCTGTAGGCACAATTGCTTCTATAGAAATTGAAGTAACTAACCACTTGCATTTTCTTTTAAAAAGAAAGGGACATGAAAATAGTGTAAAACTTTGGGTCTCTTCTGCAGAACTTTGTGAGATTCCAAGTCAATTTACTCTGATAGAGCCTACTAAAGAACAGCTTGTTTTGAATGAATTATTTTGGAAAAATACAAGCTCTCACTATAAAAATATGTTAAGACTACTTTATCAAAAACATTGGAATGATTAATTATGACAACTACGGTTTCTGTTATAAAGCGCTTTGACAAAAGACGCGATATCGTTATACCTGGCAATAAAGATGAAACTCTCCATTTTTGTGTAGAGCACTTTATTAAAACAGCTAATGACGCTATCAAAGATCATGGCTATTTTGCTGTTGCACTGTCGGGTGGAAGTACCCCAAAAGCTATCTTTGAAAAGCTTGCTTCTGATCAAAATGCAAAACGTATTGCTTGGGAAAAGGTGCGTATTTTTTGGAGTGATGAGCGAGCAGTCCCCCCTGACAACCTTGATAGCAACTATAAAATGGCAATGGATGCATTTCTTACAAAACTTCCTATCAAAAAAGATCAAGTTTTTCGCATGAAAGCAGAAAGAGATATTGAAATACATGCCATCCTTTATGAAGATAGCATTAATAGAAAAGTAAAGATCTTTGATCTTATTATGCTTGGCATGGGCGATGATGGACATACAGCTTCTTTATTCCCCCACACTCAAGGACTAGATATTGAAGATCGCTTAATTGTTGCAAACTTTATCCCACAAAAGAATGTCTGGCGCATGAGCTTTACCTATACAGGTATTCATAATACACGTAATTTGGCAATCTATGTGATTGGAGCCAATAAAGCAAAAGTGCTTGCAAAAGTATTAAGCTCTCACTATGAACCAGAGGAATTCCCCGCCCAAAAAATAGGTACGCCCGCTTGTAAAGCCCTTTGGATAGTGGATAAAGATGCATCATCCCTACTGCAAAAAATTTAGGTATATAAAATTATGTCCAGCGTTAATCCAGATAATGTAGGCGCCCTGTTCTACAGACAAGGCTTTCATGGTAAGCAAGAGATTCTTTTTGAAGAGACAAAAGATGGTCTTGTACCCATTACTGCAGATAATGTACCCAAAGGTCAGCATCCTAGTGAAGTTGCAGCCTCTGTTCTTGGACCAAGAAATTATGAAACTCTTCTAAAAACAATTCAAGACTTTAGAGGAAGGGTTGTTAAGCTTGAGAATAAACCCAGTAGAAGTGTTGTCTATCTAGCTCCACTACCAGTAGGTGTAGAATGGTCATCATCAACAAGAAAAACCAAATGGATCCCACTAGATCAAGTACGGACTATGATAACTACAGCAAGAAATGGGACGCCAGCAGCCTTTACAACCACAGATAAACTTGCCCCAAGTTTTGTAAACACAGCTTCTTTATTACTTGGCGATGCCAAATACAATCCTCTTCAAGAGATGAGCAGAGGTGCAACATCGGGTGTAGTTACAAGAACTGCAGATCATGAAATCGTTTGTAAATCTAAGCATGAAGCTCCAGAAGGCGCTTTTTATCCACTCGTTGACACAAAAAGCAATGAGGTTGTCATTAATGGCGAAAAATTCACCTTTGAATACACGATGGGTGGGCAGCCTGTATCTCTTGAATCAATGCCTCCTAATAAGAGGCGTGAATTTCTACTTGCAGTTCAAGCTGCTGCACAAAAGTCTGCTGAAGGCTCATCTGAAACGGTACAAAAGATCACATTTTCCTTTAAGGATTCAAAAATCCACGAATTTAAAGTATATGGTGAGGATCTAAAAGATCCTATAAAAATAGAGGATGTCTCTTCAACAAAATTTGAGGGTATTAGAGACAATTTAAATCGCCTTCACTCTGTTGTTTTACAAACTATAGTTATGCCATTATTTTTACCAAAAAACAAAATACAAGGCATTCCAAGAACTACTGGTGAACAAACATGCTGGTTTGGCTCTTCTATGCATTTGATGGCCCGCTCATTAGGTAATAAATTAGAAGTTCTCAAAAAAGATACTACTGCACATAAAGCTCTTTCTCCTTCACAAAAAACACTTTTAGAACAGCTATTAAAATTTAAAAGACATGTTTCTGGAGAAGATAACACCCCTATTAAAGAAGAAGATGTCACAGAATTCCAAGCAATGTGCAAAAATTTTGCCGTTGATACAGGTGACAATCCGTTAAAAGAATGGGATTTTACAAAGCAAAATGATCCTGATGACTTTGTACTACAAGTATTGAATGCGCTTTTTCCAGGAGAAGATCACTCTAAGTCAATAAATGGCTCTATAAAGGGAGCCCCCCCTGATAATAATACTCCCAAAAGTATTGAAACGCTCGTTAATGAATCAAGGTTATCAGATCTTGATGAGGTAGCAAGAAGTGCATATAACACTGCTGCTGATATTAAAGATGGTTATGAAGAGAATTCTCCAAAAGAGCTTCGAGTGATGATCCAAAGATCTTCCGATGGTCTCACTAAAAATAATAATCCTATTGCTATAGAGCCTATCACAACTGTTTATGGTATCAAATATGAACTCGTAGCAGTTGTTGAGCATGAAGGAGATGCAACTGGTGGACACTACATAGCATATTCTTATTCTAGCAGCAACAACGCTTGGTATAAGTGCAATGATGCAGATGTTTCTCTTGAAAAAGATGTTTCTGCTCTTATGAACAGGCTCTCTACAACAGCTACAAACCTAGTTTACCGACGACTTCCATAAATTGGACTTTGATAAATTCATTCAAATTCATATGTATTAAGACTCTATCAGGTTAGTATTCCCAAACTTTCCAAGTCGCGTGCAATTTTTAAAATCTCATATTTGTTCCAACATGAGAACTTATTTTTAATGTTTTCAAAGTAGGCTTCAATCGTGCGAGGAGAGAGGTTCAAGAGTAAAGCTGTCTCTTTAGCCGTTTTGTCTTGTGCCAGTAATTTTAAGCAAGCACGCTCTCTTGGAGATAAGCTTTCAAGCTTTTCTATTATGTTTTTCATTCCTAAATCTTTTAGAAAAGCAAGTCGTAAGTCAATGTTAATCTCAGGATAAATAGGATCTTCCACATAGTAATCAGGACCTTTTAGAAGTGGAAGTGATAGTGCATCATCAGCCCACACCCTATTGATAAGCTCGTTTTGTTGTTGCCTGAAATGATGAGCAAATGATCTAAGTAGCTCAGGATGGTTCGTATAAACATTTTGCAAAAAACATGTTTTTGGCCCTATAAAATTAAATATCTCTACTTCATTCTCATGTTTTTCAATTAACACAATGTCGATACCCATTTGAAGAACTTCATTGCAAAACCATACCATCTCCGTTTTAAACTCATCAGACCCTTGATGCTCTGTTAGACACATCCCAGATTTATAAACTTTTGGCTCACGCATATAGGGGTCTAATAAAAACATTTTCTTTTCCACATAAAGCTCACTAAATGTGGGAGAATCACAGAGAGTCATGTATTTTCCATCATTTTGAATACGATTGTACACAAAGACAGATGCGCCAAAATGCTCTTTTAACGGTTGAGTCGTTTTAAGTATTTGATCAGAATGCTTGATAATTTGATTTTGAACTAATTCTTTCCAAATCAACATTCATCACCTTTTTTAATTTAAACCCAACTAATATACATATTTATTATATTATATAACAACCTTTATACAGTATATTACGCTTAATACTCAACAAAATCCTTTTAAGAGCACTTCTCACAACGGAAAATCCACACATTACTCTTTAGCTGACTTTCAAAAATCTATGATTCCAATATCTTTCTAACAAATAGAGTTTAATGGCTTGGGAGGTGATTAAGAGAAGTAAACGCGATAATAAGATAGCGGTAGTCGGACTCAAACCAACGACCCACGGATTATGATTCCTAAAGTATTGAGCATAAATCCGAACAAACTAGCATCATCATAATAGCTCATTGCCGGTACTGATCTCTCCTAGACAATTCCACTCATTTGCGTAATTTTTTCTCGTAAAGCTAGCAAAAATATCTTTCTATAGATTAAACTGGCGTTGTTAACTAACAGATCATATCACAAAATACCGATTCTTTTGATTGACATGATCTATTTAAATATAACATCAAGCAAAGCAAAAAAATGATAGAGTTGTTGGCTTAGTTACTGAATGGGCCTTATTACATAAAGAAGAATTAAAAGAAGATTGGCTACTATTAAAAGCAGAAAAAACTCTTAAAAAAATAGCTCCCCTTGTATAGGTAAAATTATGCATGAAGTAAAGAAAGCAAAATATCTAAAAAATTATGAAGTGTTAATTGAATTTACTGACCAGAAATCAAAAGTTATTGATTTTGAAAAGGCGTTGGATGGATTCCGCGGGCCTATTTTCCAGCCGTTAAAAGATCTAAATTATTTTAAAACATTTAAAATTTCTGATGGAATAGCCACTCTTGAATGGGAAAATGGTGCAGATGTTTCACCTAACTTTCTCTATGATTGGCTTCCTACTTAGGCAATCCACACATTGCAAATACAAAGATGATCTTCTGCGAAAATTCTATAAAACCTACCCAATTGACTTAAATGGGTAGGTTTTGTAGAACAAAGGAATGAAAGAGCCAAGATACTTAAAGCAATTCGAAAGTATTTTCAGAGCACAACACATAAGCCAGATCCTAAAAAAATAGGTACATATGCAAAAGCATTGCGTGTAAACATCACCCCCTACATTTTGGCTTATACAACATGACATCAGATTTAGAAAAATCATTCAAAGAATCGCGATCCCGCTGATCTCTGGCAAAATCTCACACTTGAGCGCTTTTTAGTGCGTTTAGCACATTCGGAATGTCGATGCTGTTGAATATTCGATTCCTCTTACAGCATATTCTAAAGGAGTTCTTTTTGAAAGCAATGTCAAACTATCTTGTTATCCAATGGATGAAAAAAGCAATTCCGAGAAGAATTGCTAAATGACTCTACAAGTATTTTTGAAGGTAAAATGAGAACGATAGCGGTAGTCGGACTCGAACCAACGACCCACGGATTATGATTCCGTTGCTCTAACCGACTGAGCTATACCGCCTCAAAAATAGCGGGGGAAGGATTCGAACCTCCGGCCTTTGGGTTATGAGCCCAACGAGCTAACCACTGCTCCACCCCGCGATAACGTCGATTGCGCTAAGCGAAAGCAAGACTATATCCTTTTGTCGACATTAATCACAAGCCAAATCTTCTACTGTCTCTTATTCGTAGAATTCGCTATACTCCTGTATCCAAAATCTGAGGCAAGAAGATGTTATTAGAATTTTATTTCAACTGGAATCACCTTGATGTAGAATCCATTGCAGAGGCTTTAGAAGACTGTGTAGAAATGATTGGATGGCAAGAGGATATTAAAGGCATTCATTTGCCACGCAAATTTGAAGGGGTTGTTACAAGTAAAAACTCTCAAGAGCTTGCCCTGCGACTAGAAATTTTGGCCATAAGTTTGGGAATAGATGTTCCAGAAATCTCTTTTAAATCTACCAATGATATTGACTACCTTGCAGAAAACCAAAAATCATTTCCTCCTATTGAAGTAAAAGAGTTTTATATCTATGGCTCTCACATCAAATCTTCTCTGCCAACAAACAAAACTTGCCTACTTCTTGACGCTGCAAGCGCCTTTGGCTCTGGCCATCATGAAAGCACAAAAGGATGTCTTGAGCTAATTGCAGATCTTTCCAAAGAATATTCCTTTAAAAACCCTCTTGATCTTGGTTGTGGGTCTGGTATATTAGCTCTTGCTATTGCAAAAGCTATGTCAACCAAGGTTACTGCATCTGACATTGATCCTGAAAGCGTGCGCGTCACTAAGGAAAATGCAAAACTTAATCATGTTCACAATATAAATGTCTATGAAAGCGATGGTTTTTCATCATTAGAACTTCAAAAACATGCCCCTTTTGATTTAATCGTTGCTAATATCCTAGCAAAGCCTCTTTGTCTTCTTGCAAAAGAAATGGCATCATATCTAATAAAGGATGGACAAATTGTTTTATCAGGTCTTCTAAATACACAAAAGGAAGAAGTTCTTGCAGCCTATATAAAAGAGGGATTTCATTTTCGCTCTGAATTAATTCTTGGCGAATGGACAACTCTTAATTTAACATTATAAAAATCTGGCAAGTAAGCTCTCTTTGCTTGTATTAATGTAGGAAGACCTAAATCCTCCTCCATATTAAAATAGCGGTACTTACCAAGGCACTCCTCAGCAAACGTCTGATAAATATAAGGGTAGACTCCTTTATATCTCGTATCCGCTTTTGCAAAATGGATGATGAAAGTCTTCTTGCCAATTGCTTCTCCTATCAAAAAAGCAATTGGCTCTTTTCCAACATAAAAAATTCTTCCTTCCAGTTCTAAAAAAGACAAAAGCTTTAAAGCCTCCCTGCAAGGCTCATAATCCGTTTCTTCCTCCTGCTTTTTTGTTTCATCCTGCCAATGGTTAAGAACTTTCTCTGCATCTGTTGCAAGCGCTTCAGTCAGTACACACATTTTTGCATCGTAGTGGTCTTTAAATTGCTTTTCCAAATTACGCTTAGAGCTAAGTTCCCTTCCAGGGTAGGTTGCAAGCTTTTCAACACTAAAAACATAGTCACTATTAGCCTCTAGAAAATGCATCGAAAATTTATCTGGATCAAAATAAGCGCGCCAAACTTCTGGTACTGGATAGATGAAGTCATACTTCTTAAGAAGAGAGAGCATCTCCTGCTGATCAAGCGTGTTTGGTGCATAGCACAGCATTAAGTAGGTCTTTTCATCATAGGTTTTACCTTTGACATATATTTTATCAGTAAAAATGACACACGTATCATGTTTTTTACGAAAAAGATATAGCGTTGCAAAAGAGTAGGTAGAAAGAGTAACACCTAGCTCTTTAAAGCATTGACTAAGCACGTCCCTATGCTGCAGGTTTATTTGTTCGATAAACATAATTAATGAATGTAAATTGTTCTACAAGATCGCAAAGGGTGCGCCTTAACTTGCGTTTGAGGCTCCTTAACACTAAGGTCTTGCTTAATAAAATCAGACACTACTTGGAATGCAACTCGAACTTCTTTCTTTAACCCTTCGATAAAACTTTCTCTTTTTTCTTCTGGAACACGAGATAAAACTCGATTTAGTCGATCATACCACCTATGAAGATAGTCATCTGTACTCTCATCCAAATTTAAAGTAAAACTTGCCAAATACTTCTCCTTTTCACTTGTGAACCCTTGCTTTTTAAGAAGCCGCTCTAGTCCCCCTCTAATACCATTTCCATCAGATAATACCATACTATAAAATACAAACATATGAGCAACAAGAAGTCCTGGATCTTCATTAATAGGTGAGCCCTCCCCTCCAATGAGGCGCAAACAATACTCTTCAGTAACTTTTGCAGGCTCATATAAAAGAAGCTCTTCAATGTCTACTTGTTTTACCTGTAGCAAGGCCACCCAGCATTCAATATCTTTTTTAATTAACTCTGCACGAAGTAACTTATCATCATAAAAAGCTTTTACAATAGGATTTTGTTTAAATATCTCTTGGGCTGACTCCAAGTATGCGTGAATTTCAACCATGTTTTTAAAATATTTAATAACATCTATAATGGCATCATTTCCCATTCTCAACTTCTTTATAAATTCCATATGCAAAATTTGAAAATGTAAGCTGTTGCTCACTTCATAAAGCTCTCCATACAAAGTTCTTTTGTTGGTCACATCAAATAATTGCTCCGTATGCCTGCGTAAGCGCTCTGCATAAAGAAGAGCCTCATTTAGCGAAGGAGCGCTTGGATTTGCTGATGTACTAGCACCACTTAGATCCTCTTCTAAACTAATATTACTTGGAGTAGCTGGAGAATTACTCTCACCCGATGATGGGCTGCCAGAGAGACTCGCCAAAGAGACACTAGCCAAAGAACTTGGGTGTAATAGTCTCTCTGCAGATAAATCTGCTGTAGGTAATTGCGTTGAAAACATATAAACCTCCCTAGTATTAAAGAATGATTAAATATTATTCAAGTTATTGCAAGCTAAACAATTTCTTAAAGCATGTCAACTGTTATCGGATTTTCAACTCAAAATTATTGACATTCAATGGTATAGTTGCTAGGATCACTGAAATTATGAAGATACTAAAGAGCACAAATTCACAATGCTAAGAAGCATGACCGCATATAGTAAAACACATCTGACTCATGAACTGGGCTGCTTTACCCTTGAAATACAATCTGTTAATAGAAAATTTTTAGAGCTTCAAATCAACTTACCAAGAGAGCTTTCCTCTTTCGAGCCTTTTTTGCGAAAAATTCTTCAAAAAGAACTTGTATGTGGACATGTGAACTTAACTCTACGTGCTTCTTTTGAGCAGGCATCTCTCTTTAAAATAACTCCCAACCTTCTTCTTGCAAAAGAGATTTATAATGCCTGGCTCTCCATTGCCGCAACACTTGGCCTTGATAGCAAATCCTTTGATCTAAAACTTCTATCTGAAAATCCTAACATACTTACCTACTCCGAAAACACGGAGTTAGAAAAAACGTGCGAGGATATCATAGACTTACTTGTTCGTGAAGGTCTCTCTCAACTTGTACGCATGCGAGAAGAAGAGGGAAAAGCGCTAAAACATGATTTTCTCTTGCGTCTAGAACTACTCGAAGATAGCATGAAAAAAGTTTCAGCACTTGTACAAGCATCTCCAGAAAAATACCGCCAAAAGCTTTTACAACGTATTAAAGAATCTTTACCAGACTCTATTGAAAGTGAAGAGCGGCTTTTGCGTGAAATGATTATCTATGCAGAAAAAAGCTGCGTCCAAGAAGAGATCACACGGTTTTATTCTCATATTTCGCAATTCAAAGATCTTCTTGATGGAAAAAAACTAGGTATTGGTAAAAACTTAGACTTTTTAACTCAAGAGCTTGCAAGAGAGCTCAATACATTTGGAGCAAAAACTTCTGACCTGGATAGCTCAAAACTGATTTTAGAAATGAAAACAGAACTTGCACGCATACGAGAGCAGGTACAAAATGTTGAATAACGAGCCAAAAGTACTTGGAAACCTAGAGAAAGGTCTTGTATTTGTTATCAGTGCCCCTGCAGGAACTGGAAAAACGACACTTGTTTCCAAACTAACAGCGGAATTTGCCTGTGTCAAAGCATCCGTTTCCTATACGACAAGAAAGCCAAGAAATAATGAAATAGAAGGTGTTCACTACCATTTTGTATCACCAGAAATTTTCGATGAAAAGGTATATAAAAATGAGTTTTTGGAGCATGCTAAAGTTTTCGATCACTACTATGGCACATGCAAAAAAAGCTTGGAAATGCTTCTTTTATCTGGACATCATGCCATACTTGTCATCGACACACAAGGAGCACTAAACATCTCTCAAGTATACCCAGAGGCCATTACTATCTTTATATCCCCTCCTTCTTTTAATGAACTGAAAAAGCGCCTTTCTAGCAGATCTACAGAAAATCCAGCCTCTACAGAACAACGTCTGAGCTGGGCTAAGCACGAAGAAAAAAAATCTAGTTTCTACAACTACCATATTATTAATAATGACCTAAATGTGGCTTATGCTGTATTAAAAAGCATTTTAATTGCAGAAGAACATAAAGCAATACACATTAACGCCCCTTTTTAACTTTAAGGAGACACTTTCATGCATCTAAAAGATTGCCTGACCAACGAACATATTAAACTAAACTTTAAGAGCTCGTTTGACCTTGTAAATTATGCTATAAAGCTTGCAAAGGATATGATTCAAACGGATAGAGGCTGTAGAGTCGCAACACCTATTCAAAACAGAGCCTACCAAGTACTTTTAGAGATCTATGAGAAAAAAGACTTTCTCACAAATTATGAAGACGAAGATGACGACGAAGAATAGACTTCCTGCGTAATTATACACATTGTTAATGAAGTAATTCTAAAAACTCTATCAGAAGGCGCACTCCATAGCCAGTACCGTTCTTAGGTATGTAGTGCCTCTCTTTTGTATAGAAAGCAGGCCCTGCAATATCAAGATGAGCCCATGGCGTTTTAGCAACAAACTCCTGGATGAAAAGAGCTGCGCTGATTGCTCTTGCATATTTAGTGCCCGTGTTTTTAAGATCTGCTATATCCGACTTTAGATGCTCCTTATATTCCTCACACAAAGGTAGTGGCCAGACCCTCTCATAAGTACCGTTGCCTGCATGGATAAGCAATTCTTCTAGCTCTTTATTGTTAGAGCAAATCCCTGCAACCTCCTCGCCAAGAGCTACCATCATAGCACCTGTCAATGTAGCAACATCGACGATGCGAGTTGGCTTTAGGTACTTTTCTGTGTAGGTAATGGCATCTGCAAGAACCAATCTTCCCTCAGCATCTGTGTCTGTAATTTCAACAGTTTTTCCAGACATCGATTTGTAGACATCACCTGGTTTATAAGCATTTGGACCTATTGCATTTTCTGTTGCACCTATAACAATGCTCACATTTACCTTCATTTTTAAAAGGACAACAGAAAGAAGAGTGCCAAAGCCACAAGCAGCTCCTGCCATATCTGAGCGCATATCTTCCATACCGCCCCTTGGCTTGATCAACAAGCCCCCTGTATCAAATGTAACTCCTTTACAAACAACAACAGTGTGCTCTTTACTTTTTGGATTACCTTTATATTCCATAACAATGAAAGCAGGATCTCTGTAAGAACCCCTTGCAACCGCAAGTAAAAGCCCCATCTTCTCCTTTTCAATAGCCTTCCTATTTAAAACTTTCGTCTTTATTTGAGAAAAGCGTTCTTCAAGTTGAAGTGCAAGAAAAGAGAGCGCCTCTGGTGTAATATCATCTGCGTTACCGTTGACAAGATCCCTCGCTAAAAAAACACCCTCGGCAATATAAGTATATTTCTCAAACAAGGCAAGAGAGCCCTTTGGCAGGGCTAGAAAAATAGCTTTCTTAACAAGGGAAGCTTGATTCTTTTGCAAGGACTCAAAGCGATTATGCTCAAAAGCATAATTTGCAAGCAAAAGCCCTTCACCCATCCCTCTACAAACTTCTTCTTGAGAAAAAGGCAATATTGGAAAAGCGATATGGATATTTTCATATTGTTTTTGCCTACAATACTTAATGCAAGCTGCAAATACTCGTCGAAGAGATTCTACTGAAACTTTATCTTTGGGACCAAGCCCAAGAAGAGCAACTCTCTTTAACCCCTTTACCTGATAAAGAAGAGTGATTTCACCCTCTTTTGCTGTAAAGTCTGAAGAATCGACAGGAAATTTATAAGCCTCGTCAAAACCATCCAAAACAAAGACCTTCTTCGCCTCTGCTTTTTCTTGAATGAATGGAAGGAAAAGGATTTCAACATCCTTTTCCCTAAGAGCATTTACTTGCAAAAATTTCATTTAAAAGCTCCTCAGAAGGGCAGTTGATCGTCTTTAAATGAGTCGGAATCCGATGATGCATAACTATACTGTGCCTGTCCTGCAAAAGGAGTGCTACTACTTTTTGCCTCGGCGCCATAGCTTTCTTGTCCACTACCTGCTTCTTGTGATGAGCGATCACTCTTGCCAAATGGACTAAACTTCACGATATCAGCTGTTAAATTTAAAGAAACTTGAGGGATTCCATTTTTATCTGTATAAATCTCTGGGTTTGCCATTTCACCTAAAACAATAAGTGCTGCACCCTTCTTAAAATAGGGAACCATTTTGTCAAAACGATCTCCCCAAATGGTGACGCGCCACCACATCGTTACATCTGTGCCACCTTTTCTTGTGTTCACAGCCATTCTAAGAGTTGTAACTTTTAAGTTACTAGGAGTAAAACGCACTTCAGCATCTGCTCCAAGGTGTCCTGCAATCTCAACAATATTCATAAAGCTCATCCTTAAATTCAAAAAATTAAACCGCAATCATCTTATAAAAATAGAAGAAATAATGCGAGCCAAAATAAAATACAGAAATTCCTACAACGGGAATTCCTCATGTAATGTTATATTTGTCAATAAATACAATAGTTGATATTGTTATTTATGACATTGGCATGTCATTTTTATCATAGGTTGCCCCATGTTTGTCCGAAATATAAGCCAAAAAGCCTTAGAGCTTTCTAAACAATATCCCGTTTTGGCACTGCTTGGACCAAGACAATCAGGTAAAACCACGCTTGCAAAACATTTGTTTTCTAATTATGCATACGTTTCTCTAGAAGATTTAGACAGTAGAGAGTTCGCACAGAGTGATCCCAGACAATTTTTGAGCCAGTATAAGGCAGGCGTTATCATCGATGAAGTTCAGCATGTGCCAGGACTTCTCTCTTACATTCAAACAATTGTTGATGAAAATCAGCAATCTGGCGCCTTTATTCTGACAGGATCTCAGAATTTTCTTGTCCATCAAGCAATTTCTCAAACGCTAGCAGGAAGAGTTGCTATTTTGACTCTTCTGCCACTTTCTATCAATGAACTTAGTTGTGCTGGAAAGCTGACTAATAGCGCGGATGAATTAATTTTTACTGGGTTTTATCCAAGAATTTATGCAAGAGGAATGGCACCTGCAGATTGGTATGCCAATTATGTTCTTACCTATGTAGAAAAAGATGTGCGACAGATTAAAAATATTACTGACTTAATGGTATTCCAAAAATTTTTAAAGCTCTGTGCTGGAAGAATAGGACAGCTCGTTAACTTTGTATCGTTAGGTAATGACTGTGGGATTGACCAACGTACGGCCAGATCGTGGTTATCTCTTCTTGAAATGAGTTACATCCTTTTCCTATTGCCCCCCTATTTTGAGAATTTTAATAAACGCCTAGTAAAATCTGCAAAAATTTACTTCTATGACACCGGTCTTGCTTGTACTCTTTTAGGAATTCAATCAGCAAGTCAAGTAGCTTCACACTACCTGAAAGGTGGCCTCTTTGAGTCAATGGTTATTGCTGATTTGATGAAGCAAAAATGGAATTTAGGACAGATCCCCCACATGTATTTTTGGAGAGATCAACAAGATAATGAAGTAGATTGTCTTTTTGAAAACAATGGACGCATGACCCCTCTTGAAATCAAGTCAGGACAGACAATTGCCCCCGACTATTTTAAAGGAATTTCTTTTTGGAACAAAATAACACTAGAACCCTCCAACGGAATCGTTGTCTACGGCGGAGAACAAAACCAAAAAAGAGAGACAGCTCATGTCATGGGATGGAAAGCATTTTCCACACTATTAAAATAATAATTAAAAATTTAAATGTTTATTTATAGCAATAAATTTCGCCTGCGTAGTACCTTTTAAAAATTGACATTAATATAATTTATTATATATAATCGATCGATTTTAATTAGAGGTTATTATGTCTAATATTAAACCATGTCAATTAACTCAAACAGGATTTCAAAGATTTACTAATGATTTGGCTTTGCTCGGAAAGAATGATCATGAAATATTAGAAATTGTAACCACTCCTGAGGGGAAAAAGTCCCTTACTACTATAAATCAGGGCAATTTACTCATGCGATTTATTAGATACATCAAGTATCTTTTTGGCTACCTACCCAGTGATCAAAAAATGGTATCTTTAGCACTTGCCATTTTTCAAAAACACTTTAACTTCATTAAAGGTTCAGAAACAAATGCTTTGAATATTCTAAAAAAGCTGCAGTTATTTACAAAAATAGACAATGAATTAACAATAAACTTTCAAACATTTTCTGTATTTGTACGACGATACAAAGAACGCGTTGAAGAACTTGCCCAACTCAATAATCCTAACCGAAGACAAGTTAGAAACTATGCTAACACAATCAACCGCGAAGAGTGGTTTAGTCCCAATGGTAAAGATACAGCCCTGATTGCCAAAGATGGAACCACTATTTATCTTCATTCGACATACTTTAAAAACGCTACTTTTCTTGATGGAGTAGAGCTAGAAGAAGGTCAGGGGCCAGAAGCATCAGGCTCTGACATAAAGTATCGTATAGAGTGCCCCTTATTTTCAGAAGATGTTTTTAATAGCTTTGTGGATTACTTAACGGATCAGCACTTATTACGTTCTATGAATGAAGAAAAGCTACTTGCATTATATAAATTTGCTGACTTCTTGGGTCATTCTCAGCTAGAAAATGCTTGTGCACAGGCTCTTTCTCACAATTATCATCCAGAAAATCATATTATTCCATTTTTAATGTCTCATAATTTACGACCAAATAATCCCTTATTAGAGCGCACAGCTCAATCAATCAAGTATTTATGGGAGTGCTTATCTGAAAACCCATACTGTCTAAAGATTAACTACAATGTCTTTCTTGAGATGGTTAAAATGCAAATCACCAACACCAACGTAATAGATGCTTTTATGAAAGCTCTACCGTTTATTGGTAACGATGAAAACCTTCCCAAAATACAGCAAGAGCAAATTGCTAATCTTATCAATTTATTAAAAACGAAACTAACAGCATGGCCAAAAGTACATCCAATAGATCAACATATATCTAAGAAAATTTTTATACCTCTTCTGCAATGCATGCATGATCTCTTTAACACAAAATATAAATCATTCATAAATACATTCATTTTAGCGCCACCAAAGTACGGGATCAACGCTCCAACCATTCTACTTTGCGCCTTATTTACGAATCATTCTGTTCAATCTGTCCAATCTGCTCTCCTTAAGGAACCTAATATAGCACAAAACGTACAATTTTTATTAGAGCATGGAGCAAATCCAAACAGTGATTCTTTCTTACCAGCAGCAATCCTTTCTCAAAATGGTGACTTAATAAAGCTACTACTTAAGTATGGAGCTAATATTAATGAAAGTCGATGGTCGGGGCTAACTCCTCTAATGATTGCAGCTCAAAACCAACAATATGAGATTGTGCAAGAACTTTTGCAACGAGGAGCAAATATAGATGCAACAGACCAGAAAGGCCTCACAGTCATCGGTAGACTTGCTAATCAAATACGAAGTCCAGACTATCGATACCCCTCTACTGATCACACCCCCGAAGAGATTTTGGTAATGATACAAGAATATCAAGCCAGAAACCAAGCTATAAGATCTTCTGAAGAAAGTTTGCCTTGCGGCAATGGCATCGCAGACGAATTGCTTTAAATTGCGCTTTCAGCGCAGCACCATAATGCAGGCCTTCAGCCTGCAAGGTACCCTAAAATGTCACCTATGGCGTTGCCATAGGCTTTTATAAGCCAGGCTTTCAGCCTGAAAGTTATATACAAACAAGTTCAATAATTGTTTGTATATAACTAATAACAGGATATTCTCCATAAATACTTGATCTTATTTTTAAGATTTATAAAAAATTTACAATTAAATGCAACAATAGGTGTAAAATAAAAAACTTATACAATAAACAGATCCAAAATCATGAGATTTAATCTATCATCTAAGTGCCTTTGCACAAAGAATATTGTAAAAAAATATTTATAATTAAATGCATTAATGGTATTAGTTAGGAAATAAGCAAAAAGGTCTTAATCATGGAATTTAACATTATAACAACTATAGATGGCCAACACGCCTATTTCTTAAAAAGTAATGAGATTAAAAATACCTATCATAGCCCCCCTACGGACACTATAAGAACTTATAATGGACTTACATATATCGTTTATAAATTATTAGCCTTTATTGGTATAGGTCCTGGGATTATAGATCTGCAAACACAAGATCACAAATGGGTACATCTTGATCAGACAGCACTTATTGCATGGATTAACACAAGAAACCTTGCTAGTAGCGAAATCACTTCTCAAGACACAGAACAAACCATTAAAGTAGCGCTGCATAACTTTCGAGTAGAAGTACAATCAACGCCGCCCCCACCTCCTCCGCCACCGCCCCCACCTCCTCCTCCTGATACTCCTAAATATGTTGATCTAAGCTTGCCCACACTAACTACATATATCAATGAACTATTAACGCACCACGATGTAAGGGAACAAAAGAAAGGTCAGCTTTTCCAAGAAGCACTAAGAGCAAGAACGGAGCGTTTTGCTGGATTTACAGGAGGCGATCCTATTGAAACCGTGCAACCAGATCGTGCTACTTTGGCACAATATGACATCGCAAAACCTTTAACCTACCTTCAAACAACTCTAACTCCAAAAGCACCAATATCTACTACTAAAAGTGAAGTATATGATTATAAACAAGGCGACTCCCTAAATAGAACTTTCTGGGTTGATTTTGCTAATGCACACTTAGGAGGAGGAGCTCTTAGCCACGGCTTTGTTCAAGAAGAAATTATGGCTCATGAAATGCCTGATTTTGCTGAACTTCTACTAATGAATCGAGAAAAAAATAATCTCTCAAGAAGTAATCTAAAAACGCGTGTACCAGTTAAAAAAGGTGTCGATGCAGAAACGGTAGGCAATGGGAACCCTACTCCCTTACTTATTACAAATTTGCGAAGACTTGGAAAAATAGATGGCTATGGAAAAGAAGCCTTAATATCAAATAAAGCAAAATTTACACCTAATGATAAGTTTCCACAAGAAGTTAATCTATTGGCAATGGCAGCTCCAAATCTCTTCCGTGATCGTAGACCCAATAAAGAGAGGCATGCGGATTTCGATACCAATAAAGACTTATTTAACACAATGGTTGCAGGCTTTAGCCTGGCTAAACAGAATGCAAACCATCAAAATAAACCCTGCACTATTTGTACAGGAAAATTGGGTTGTGGTGCATTTCAAAATGATTACCGCGCAGTTTATGTACTTCAAATGCTTGCAGCTCAATATACAAAAATTGATGAGATCAATTTTTATGCATACAGCGCTACTGAAGCACAAGAATCAAAAAATTTATGGAATGCAATCTGTACAAAATACAACGCAAATAATCCAGCAACCCTAGAAACTATCATTAAAGAGCTCGGTACGATGATTGCTGCAAATCCCTTGCCGCAAAGACCATAACCTAAACTTCTTCTTGGAAAATGAGGGAGCCTATGCGAATGTGCGAGGCTCCTTCTTGCAAAGCAAGAACAAAGTCAGAAGACATTCCCATAGAAAGGAAGGCAAGCGTTCTTTGAAACTTTTGCTTCCAATACTCTTGAGTATGCTTAAGATCTGCAAAGCACTCTTTGATGATAAGTGGATCTGCATTTTTTGGCGCCATTGTCATAAGACCATCAATAGAAACATTTTCCAGCAAAAAGCACTTATCTAAAATCTTTTCCCATTCTAGAATGGAAAGTCCATGCTTCGTGCCTTCCCCCGATATATTTACTTGTAAAAACACATGTGTGAGTAAATTCTTTTGCCTGCTTATCTCTGCAATTTTTTCTAAGAGTTCTTGCGTATCTACAGCATGAATAAGCGCTACAGCACCTACAACCTTGTTGACCTTATTCTTTTGAAGTGTTCCTGTAAAATGCCAGCGAATATCTTCTGGAAGAAAAGCCCTTTTTTCTAAAAGCTCTTGCACCCGGTTTTCAGCAAAATCTCTGCACCCTTCGTTATATGCCTCTAATATTTTATCTACTGATTGCCCTTTACTAACGGCTATAATACATACAGAAGAGGGATCTTTTCCAACCAAGGCAAGTGCATTATCAACTTTTTTCTTAACCTCTCTATAATGAGTCATCGTGCAAACACTTAGGCTCAGACATAATTTCTTTAGAAATAATCATCTCTGCAAACTTAGATCTCTTTTTTAAAACTTTCTTTTCTTCAAGATGAATTGTCTTTTTGGTAGGTAAAACAAGCTCTTCCCTCTCCTTTTTCTTTACAGAGGGCGTATCCTTTCTTGAAAAATAGGAAAAGACACTCTCATCCTCATAATCATCTTCTTCTTGAAACATCTCTTCACGATAATGCGTCTCTCCTAATTGAGGTTGATCTTCTCTCTTTTTTTCCTTAAAGATCCCTCTTAATAAAGGCATCAACAGTACTAAAATTGCGATCGCAATTCCAAGAACTTCAAAGACTATCATCCATCACCTTTAGCAATAGAATTTCGCATATGCGTATCTGCCTGCATGTTTTTAATACGTGTATAGTCCATGACACCCAAATTACCACTTCGAAATGCATCTGCAATAGCTGTTGGAATAAGGGCTTCTGCTTCAACAAGCTTTGCTTTATTTTCTTGCTCCATAGCAACAGCCATAGCTCGTCTTTCCTCAGCTTTTGCCTGGGCGATGCGTTTATCAGACTCTGCGCGATCAGCCCTGAGCCTTGCACCAATGTTTTCACCAATATTAATCTCTACAATATCGATGGAAAGGATTTCAAAAGCTGTTTGTGCATCTAACCCTTTTTCAAGTACGAGTTTAGAAATACGCTGCGGCGATTCCAAAACATCTAGGTGCGTCTCTGCAGATCCAATAGAATTTACAATACCCTCTCCAACCCTTGCAATGATTGTCTCCTCTGTTGCACCGCCCACTAACTGCTGTATGTTGGTGCGCACGGTAACTCTTGCCTTGCAAAGCAGCTGCACCCCATCTTTTGCAACAGCCGTAACAAATTTCCCCTGCTTTTCCTCTGGACAGTCGATCACTTTTGGGTTTACAGATGTTCTTACAGCATCTAAGATGTCCCTTCCTGCAAGATCTATTGCCGTTGCCTGGCGCCATGTAAGTTTAATATTTGCTTTATCTGCAGCAATCATAGCCCTTACAACATTTTCTACTCTTCCTCCCGCCAAAAAGTGCGTTTCCAAGTCAGCAACAGTAATATCTTTTATTCCTGCTTTGAATGAATTAATACGCGCATTAACAATAAGTCTTGGAGGGATTTTTCTAAGACTCATTCCAATGATATTAAAAAGTGCAATGGGCGCTCCCGACACAAACGACTGAAACCAAAATGCAATGTATTTTCCGATAATAGTAAGGATGATGATAGCGATGATTGCAACAACTATCATGAGAAAATAATACTCCACAAATACTCCTAAAAAATTTATTAACCTGAGTTTTGACTTTGAACGACGAGGTGAGAGCCCTCTCCTCCAATTACTTTTACTTTCTTTCCTGATTCAATATAACCAGAAACAGAGAGCGCTTGCCACTTTTTTCCATCTACCAAAATATGTCCTGCTGGCTTTAAGTCAGAAAGAGTCGTAGCTATTTTTCCAATTGCATCTTTTGAAAAACCACTTGCACTATACCCCGCTTGATCTTTACCAAGATAGATGCCTACACCCTCTTTTGACTTTCGAATGCGCGCAATTGCCAATTTCACAACCAATCCAAGTAGGATACAAGAGCCCAAAAAGAAAAAGAGCGTTTCTACAAATGTATTGTTGATAGCAAAGTAGACCACAGAAAACAGCATGAGGCAAGCGCCCAATATTCCCAAAACCGCCCCTGGCAAATAAAATTCTACATAAATTAAAAAAATGCCAATCAATGCAACAACCGAAGAAAGCACTTGCGAATTCATAAAATCCTCACAATCATGCGGCTTCCATCAAAGCGAACAAGTTCTATCCTTGTACCTTTTTCTATAAATCCGCCCTCACTCATTGCATCAAAAACCTTGTCGTCAAACATAACCTTTCCAGAGGGACGAAGAGGAGAAAAAGCGATCCCTATAGACCCTAACCTTGGACCTTCTAGCACATTAAACCCTGCAACATAACCCTGAGAGCTTTCTTGCTCGCCAGAATGAACCAGTCTGCTAAACCTTGATACTCTTGGTAGCACAAAACGTGCTAACAACCCAATCAAAATAACACCCACGACAAGTGTTCCTGCAAGCCATCCTAATCTTTTTAAAAAAAGCTCTCCTGTAACTGTAAGCTCTCCTGGCACACTACTAAATTCAAATGAACCAATCTGTGGAAGCATCATAAGAAAAAGACCTGCTATTGTAAGCACGATACCTAATATGCCCGGTATGCCAAAACCTGGCACCACAAAAACCTCTATTGCAATAAACAGAAGACCAAGAAGAAGGATGGTAAGTTCTAACCAGTTTACAGCTTGTACAGAAAAGCTAGATAATATGATGAGCACAAGACAAATAACGCCAATGGCCGCAGCAAGACCAAAACCTCCAGAGCTAAATTCGACATAAAATCCCATCAACAGCCCTAAAAAGAGGAGGGAGGAAACAAATGGCTTTGCAAGGAATGCAAAAAATGCGCTCTTCCAATCCATCTCATAGGCAACTATTGTCACATTAGGTATCGCTTTAAAGAAGGGATATTGAAATAAAAGCTCTTTGGAAGAAGGCCACTTGCCTTCTTCTTTTTCACTTTCAGTAATAGGTATAAGCTTTGTTGGAAGCAGCTGAAAATCAGCAACATGATACTTAATGAGCTCTTCTGAACTCATGGTTAAGAGCTTTCCTTTACCATTGATGACTTCATCGCTGGGTAAAATTTGATCCTCTTTTTCAAGCTTTGTAATTACGCCTTCTCGAACTACCAAAATGACATCTTTATCTACCATAGCTTCTGCAAGTAAAGGATTGCGCTCAAAAAAGCGCGCTCTATTTGCAAGGTCTGTACGAAATGCAGAGTTTACCTTTTCGGAAGCTGAAGTAAGCTCACCAGATGCAGATGGGATCACAGGTTCTGCTGCCCCCATGCTAGCATCTTTAGTAACGCCAATAAAGCGACAAGAATAAGCAAGCAGGGCTCCTGCAGAAATTGCCCAATTATCAATAAATGCAACGACAGGAATTTCATAATTGATATCGATATCTCGAAGAGCATCTGAAATTTGCTCTGCACTAAAAAGCTCTCCTCCTGGTGTGTTTAGGTCCAAGATAATGAAAGCAGGCTTTATCTTCTTGTATAGCTCAAGAGAGGATCTGACATAAACCCACGTGGATTGATCGATCTCACTTTTTTTGTTGATGCCAATGTATCCAACAACATTTGGGCCATTTTTATCATATTTAATGAAGTGCGCAAGTTGATCGTTGATCGGCTCAACGCCCTGTAATACATATGCAAAGCATAAAAATAAACAAATAAAAAAATGTTTTATACACATAATCCATCACACAAGATATTGATCAATATAATCACAAACCATGTTACTTGTCTTCTCTAGATTTTCACGAGTATGGACTATAGAAACAAAGGATGCCTCATGCTGAGAGGGAGGAAAGTAGACCCCTCTTTCAAAAGCATGGCGAAAAAAATGTGCAAATCTTTCTAAATCAAGATCCTTTGTATCCTCTGCACAAGTAATCTGAGTCTTACCAAAAAACAGAGTAAACATAGAACCGACCTGTTGAAGGCACGCAAGTTTCCCTTTAAGTTTTTCTTTGATAGGCAAAAGCAATAGATCCGTCTTTTCTTTCAATTTTTCATAAAAACCAGCTTCTTCTAATAATGTCAGCGTTGTAAGGCCTGCTTGCATGGCTACAGGATTTCCTGATAATGTACCTGCTTGATAAACAGAGCCTTGGGGTGCCAAGCAATCCATAATCTCTTTTTTTCCACCAAAAGCTGCTGCTGGAAAACCTCCCCCCATAATCTTGCCAAAACAGGTAAGGTCTGGTTTTATTGAATAAATATCTTGCGCTCCACCATAAGAGACCCTAAAACCTGTGATGACTTCATCAAACACAAGCAGTGCACCTATTTTTTTTGTCTCTTCTCGAAGTAGACTAAAAAAGCTCTCATCTCCCGGAACTACTCCCATATTACCTGCAATAGGCTCTACAATTACAGCTGCAAGATTTTTTTGAATTCTTTCCTCTTGAAAGCATGTTTTCAAGGCTTCTTTGTCATTAAAAGGTAAGCAAACAGTATTTTGTATAACATCTTCTGGTATGCCAAGAGAGGATGAAGCCAATTTATTTTTGAATAATCCAGACCCTGCTTTCACAAGAAAAGAGTCATTATGCCCATGATAATGCCCTGAGAATTTGATGACAATGCTGCGTCCTGTATACCCTCTTGCAAGCCTTGCAGCGCTCATAGTGGCCTCTGTTCCAGAAGAGACAAAGCGTATCTTTTCAACGGATGGAACTCTTTGAATAATCTTTTCAGCCAGATCTGCTTCCACTTTTGTTGTAATACCAAAAGATGTCCCTAGCTGCATTTTCTCATAAGATTTGCTTATCACCTCTGGATGAGCATGACCCAAAATCAAAGCGCCCCAAGACCCACAATAATCTATGAATGCATTTCCATCCACATCTACAATCGTATCACCTTTTCCTGACGCAACCACCATAGGAGGTATTCCAAGACCATGAAAAGCCCTTACAGGAGAATTGACACCTCCTGGAATTAATGAACAAAGTCTAGAATAATTTTTTTTGCTTAAATCTCTCGTCAATTCAGGCATTTTTCTCCCCCACAAAAAATATTTATTGATGCAAATCTTTTTTTAGCTTATACATTCTGATTTATAGCTAAACAACTTTACAAACAAAGGTGGTTGTTATGATCACTCAAACATTTATAATCAAGTTGAAAGAAGAAGATAAGAGCAGATTATCTTTTGATAAAACTCTGTATCAACTTCTTTCTACAAATAAAGTTTCTGCGCGCTGTATGGTTCGAAGGGATACAAAAGAAAAAAACTCCTGGACAATTATAAGCGATTGTCTGAAACCGAAATAATTATACTTTTACCATTGTCTCTAAAGGGCGTTTCTTTTATACCTTAGACTTTGGAATATATAAGTATAGTATTATTTTTAATGAAAACCCCTTTTCAGAATATTTTTCAGGCCTTGGAATCTTTTTTTTATTCTATTGGCCTATATGTCCTTATGACGGCGGAATCCGTGTGGATTCTAGTTACTAAACCCCCTTCTTGGGCGCTGATTCGTGATCAGCTCTATAGTATCGGTGTTCTATCACTACCTGTTGTTGCTATCACTGGTTTTTCAACAGGTCTTGTTCTTGCTGCACAATCTTTTTACCAGCTCTCAGACAAGGGACTTGCAGGTGCAACCGGAGTCATGGTTGGAAAAGCTATGATGACAGAGCTGGGCCCTGTACTCACAGCTTTCATGGTCACTGGAAGAGTTGGATCTGCTATGTGTGCAGAAATTGGAACTATGCATGTAACAGAACAAATCGATGCTCTTCGCTCAATGGCTGTAAACCCCATTCAATGCTTAGTAACGCCGCGAGTTGTAGCAGGCACTTTTATGCTACCACTACTCACCCTTTTTAGCACGCTAACAGGTATGCTTGGGGGTTATCTTATCTCTACCTACTATTTTGATATGGCACCTGTCACTTATTTTGGTGGCATGCAAATCTACATTACTCGATTTGATTTTTTAAGCGGCTTTATCAAATCCTTTTTATTTGGTATATTCATCAGCACCATTTGTTGTTATAAAGGAATGAATACCAAAGGAGGCGCTGCAGGCGTTGGAGAATCAACAACTAATAGCGTTGTTGTCTGTTATTCTTGCATTTTGATTTTCAATTTTTTACTTACCGTTGGCTTAAACACTATTCGCATCTGGTTTTACAAATGGTCATGATTTCAGCAAAAGACATTTGGAAAAGCTATGGCAATAACAATGTCCTAAAAGGGCTCAGCCTCGATGTTGAAAAGGGTGAAACCGTTGTTATTTTAGGCAGATCAGGTGTTGGAAAAAGCGTTTTGCTTCGCCAAATTATGGGACTTGAAAGGCCAGACAAAGGTACTATCATCGTAGATAATGTTTCAATTTGCGAACTAAAGGGAGCTACATTATATAAGTCTTTGAGCCAAATGGGAATGCTTTTTCAAGGAGGCGCTCTTTTTGATTCTATGACAATTGGTGAAAATACTGCTTTTTATTTAACACAACACGGTGATCCTTATACCAAAAAAAAGCTGTCGGAAGATGAGATTCAAGAACGTGTTAAAACAGCGCTTTCCATGGTTGGCTTAAAGGATACGGAGGATAAAATGCCCTCAGACTTATCTGGAGGCATGAAAAAACGAGCTGCCCTTGCTAGGCTAATCGTTTATCGTCCAAGTATTTTGCTCTATGATGAACCCACAACTGGGCTAGATCCCATTACTGCAATGCAAATTAATGAGCTCATCGTCCAAACACAAAAAGAGCTCAATGCAACAAGTATTGTTGTAACACACGATCTTCGCTCAGCTATGACTGTAGGTAACCGTATTGCACTACACCATGAAGGAAAAATTGCTCATATTTCAGAAAAAGAGCTGTTTTTGAAAAGCGAAGATCCTTTAATTAAAAACTTTTTACAAGATGCCCTGCTTTAGGAAATAAAATGACTGAAAAAGCCAAAACTATTTTGATTGGATGTTTTATCATCATAGCTTGCCTTGCAACAATTGGAGTCCTGCTTTTCTTGCGTCCATCTGTCGGTGATGGTAAAAAAAAGCTATATGTATGCTTTACTAGTATTGAAAAAATTCAAATTGGTACAAGAGTCACTTTTGCAGGACAAGCTGTTGGTGAAGTTATCGCTATCGACCCTATTTATGATGCAAGAAGCCAGCCAACTGGCCGCTATGGACATGTGTGTTTTTATGAACTTGAGCTTGCAATTGACTCCCATACAGTAGTCTACGATACAGACGAAGTTACTGTACACACTACAGGGCTACTTGGCGAGAGAACCATTGCTATCATTCCAAGAGCTGTAAAAAAAGGACAGCCCTCATATCCTGTTACAGACCAAATTATGTATGGTAAATCGGGAGATCCTGTAGAAGAAATGCTCAATCAGCTCTCATCTATTGGGAACAAAGCGGGAGAGACATTTGATCAACTAAGAGAGATTCTACAGCAAAACAAAGCAGAAATTCCACACGTACTAAAATCTATTCGAGAGGCTGCCTTTCAAATTAGAACAAGCTTTGCAACGATCAACGCATCTCATGTAATTGAAAACTTAAACGAAACAATCCACTCTATAAAAGAGACATCTAAACGCTTTGACATCTTCTTAGGAGCTATCAATGAAAAAGAAGTTGTTTCTTCCCTTTCTAAAATTGCAAAAAATATATCGGAAATTACAGATGCCATCAATAGGCCAGAGGATTTACAAACTATTGTCTCAAATATAAGAGAAGTCAGTAACTCTGCAAAAGAACATTTTCCAACAATTTTACAAGATTTTAGAAGAATTGCATGCAATGTAAGCAATTTTTCTAGCTCCATGTCACCTACAGGCTCTATTGGCAAGCTCTTTAAAAACGACGAGTTTTACCTGCAAGTCACAAACCTCATGTCCAAAGCAAATATTTTACTAGCTGATGTCAACAATTATGGTGTTCTTTTCCACCTCAATAAAACATGGCAAAGAGAGCGCATGATTCGCATGAACCTCTTGAGTAAACTTCGCTGCCCAGAAGCCTTTACTCTTTTCTTTGATGAAGAGATGAACCGCATTACGCTCTCACTTTCTCGTATTGAAATGAGCTTAAGAAAAGCTGCATGCAGCAGAAATTGTAATGCTATCTTTGATAATAAAGAATTCAACTCCGATTTTTCTGAGCTCTTACAACGCCTAAATGATGTGGAAGAGACCTTGCAGATTTATCGCCAGCAGTTTATAGAATCAAGATTGAGATGTAATAGTTCTATATGCGTGCCTTAGGAGAATACATTAGATGAATCCGCTCCCCTATTCCAACCTAAATAAGGGTACATTTTTGGTTGCATCCCCAGATTCAGAACCTGGCTTATTCTCTCGAGCAGTCATCCTTCTCTGTGAGCACAATAGTTCCGGATCTTTTGGCTTAATTATCAACAAGCGCCTTAATCTAGAGCTACCAGAAGAGCTTTTAAATTTACAACAACTTGCCAACTCAAAAATCAACATACAAGCAGGCGGTCCTACACAAACAAGTCAAATGATGCTCTTGCATTCCTCTAACAAAATACCTCATCAGTCCATACATGTTTGTGATGGAGTTTATCTAGGGGGTGACTTGCAATTTTTACAAGAGGCCGTCAGCAAAGAGGATGGACCTAATGTAAAGCTCTGTTTTGGCTATACTGCGTGGGGACCTGGCCAACTTGAACGAGAGTTTTTAGATGGAGACTGGTTTTTAACACCTGCAAGCGAAAAACATGTCTTTCATACGCCCCAAGAAAAAATGTGGCAATCTATATTAAGAGAGATGGGCGGTCAGTATGCAACACTCTCCATGATTCCAGAAGATCTTTCATTAAATTAATAACTCATGTTAGCAAAAATAATTATGTATTGAATTATTAATATATAATCATTACAATCGTGACCCATTTTTTAATTCAATTAAGGTATCTTTATGTCTATATCTCCTATACCTCGTAGGTCTCACTACACACATAATCAAAACTCTCCCTACAGCAAAGAAAACTCTTCTTGCAGCAGAAGAAATAACAATAATGGTGATAGGGGCGGAATGATAAAAACAAGATTCACTACACCCTCTCCCGAAAGAGCAGACACAATAGCCATTTCACCTCAATCTAAACCAAAACAATCATCTTTTAGAGAAGAAGATCTTTCATTTGGCGAATTACTTAAAAATGGAACTTTGAAGATAGAGAAGAACCCTGATGTGCGGTGGGCAAGTGAACACCCAAATATTTTTTCCAGACTTACTCGAGCTCAAAATTATACCCAAGTGCTTTGTGTTTTAAAAAAGACAGTAATCAATCATTATACCATACCCCATCTTCTATCTAATTCAAAAATTCCCTGGATAAAAATTAAAAATTTTGCACACTTTATTTTAAATCAAAACCTAGATTATACCAGCCGCAAAAACGCACTTCTTCATGCTGTTTTAAGAGCAGAAGAAGCAAAAGATCATAAAGCCATAGCGATTTTCTATAATAAAATGGAAGGATATCGTATTAAGGACGTCAAGTTAGTTTTAACTTTTATTAACATAGCAACAAACGAAAAAATGTTTGCTATTGCAAGAAAAGCATTTTCTTATGCTAAATGTTCAGATTTTATAAATGAAGAAATTTATACATCCTTTATAAATGCTTTGGAAGCAGAAACTTTAAATCTTCCTCATACATTTTACCTTTATAACGATCCTACAGCCTATATTCATGAAATTGAAGATATTTTTCAAGATGCAATTGCAGAACTAACTTTCAGAGAATTAACAGAGGAATGCCCCGATGCTAAAGAGCAACGCTCCTATGTATATGAAAAATACCTTAATATATGCCTTCTTTTACGTAATTTTAAATATGCTCACATAGGTTATGAAACTGCTTTAGAAAGAAAAGATACTTCTACAGCCCTCCATTCTCAGTTAATGGGCATTTCAATGCAGTTAATGGGATTTCAAGAGACCAGGAAAATTTTCACTAATGCTTTGAAGGATGAAAAGATGGATAAAGTGGAAATGTGCAAAGTATTTGTTGAGATGGTTAAAGCAATTACAAGATATTCTGACAAAGACCTTACAGATATCTACCTCGAATCCATGATGGCATCAAATAACTTTGAAGGGACCAAAATGCTTTTTGAAATGGCCTTAGAAGATGAAAAAGCAAATCATCTAAAAATGCGCGAAACATTTATGCAAATAGCACAAAAGCATAATGTCTTCGAAATAACGCCATCACTAATAATAATGGAAGAAGCTCTTCTGCAAGAAGAATAATCTATACCAAAACACATTATAAATTTATTTAACTTCTTTCGAAACTACAATCCCGTGCCTCCGCCTGTGCCCGCCCTTTCCCGATTAATTTTTGCGTAACATGATTTATACACAAACAAGTTCAATAATTATTTTTTTAACTTGTTTGTGTATATATATCCAAAGCCTTGTGCTTCCAAATACGAAATAAATAATGCAAGTAAGCTGCAGCTTGCATTGGGTAATTGACTTTGCGCTCTAAGCTATCAGCAATTGCAGATTGCACTATCTTATGCGCACAACACCAACAATCTTCGTCCGTAATTTCTATGGAGAATATCCATTTCTTTTCCACTTCTTTAAATGCCCTTAAAATCGACTGTAAATAGATGTGATCTAAAACTATCTTAAATTCAGAATCAAGCTGCTCTCTTTTAATAAAAATCATTCTAAGTTGATTAACTTGATCTACACTTAAAGAAATACCTTCGTTACGGATATGACAGAGCATACCACAAACCGACCTTTTAATCTCCTCTATCGTGGCCTTATTTTCATCAAGTACTCTACAAAAATGAGTTTCAGAGTCATAAGACTCCATTACTAATGATTCAAATTGGCATAAAATTTTCTTATGTAAATCATCTAAAGAAATACCTACATTATCATCTAAAGCCTTTTCTATCAGCTCATGAATAAGTTCAACATCTGCCAAACACCCCCTCTTAGGGGAATAGATAAGATCTTTTTGATCAATAAAATAAAATTTTTTTGGAGAGAAGCACTCAGAGATAATCTTAACTACATTACAAGCATCTGTAAAAATGCGTTTCTTAAATTTAGTATAAGTAGGTGTTTCAAAATAGGCTACTCTTACTGCTAAGACAACAGGAAGCATCAAAGAGCCATTTATCTTGTCCTCCTGACAAATTTTATCCATAAAATCATTTAAGCTATCTTCTAAAAGAAGTTTTTCTATCTCCTTATAGATATATCTATAGGCCTTATATTCCTTATCTAGTTTTTTCCAATCTAAAACACTTTTAGCCCAACTAAACCCAAATTTTTCTTGAGATCCATCTTCCTCTATTTGGCCATACCTAAGATCACAAATTAAATTATCCCCTCTTAAATATATTTTAGGCATAGACTTCATCGTACTATTCCCTTCCGTTTTATGAACATTTTTCTTATGACATAAAAAACTCAACAATTTTCCAGAAGAATTTATCTGCTTTAGTATATCGACTGTTACATCATATCTTTCAGTAATATCCTTAATTTTTATAAAGATTTGCTTATTTTTTATAACATTTTCTGTAAGTCTCAGGTACTCATGCTCACCTGCTCTAAAGCAAATTGTTTTAGTTATCTTAAACACATAGCAAGTTATCAAATGCACCTTTTTTTCAAGGCTACCTTTTATATCACGCTTCCAAACTTCTATAGAAGACTTTTTCTTTACAGTCGGTAGTAGTAAGGCGCGATAACGATTTGTTTCACATAAAGTCACCATCTTATACTAACCATTATTTTTTAAAAAAGAGGCTTCATAAATAGGTATAAGGTGTGAGTCTTGCTTACAAGGATTTGGTCTCCTTAAAAGCGCATGTTCTGCAGGGCTTGTCCAAAATGAGTCTTGATCGCCTTGGATCATAAAATGAGGAGAGGATACACTTCCAACATTAGAGAGGATCAACCTTTTAACATCTACAAGAAAAGCAGATGCATACACCTGAAAAAGTAAAGGGTGCTCAGCATCTAAATCCACCCTCAACGAAAGTTCTTTAAAAAGATAAAGGCTTGCAGCAAGAGCCTCAACATAAAAGCGCAGCCTTTCTTGGGAAAATTCTCTCTTATAATCAGAAAGGTTATTAACTCGTTTTAAAATATTTTCAGCCTCTCTTATTGCCTCTTCTGCAAGAGATGTGTGCCAATTTGGCCTAAATGCCTTTAGCCAGGTTTCTAAAAACAGGCAAGGTGCTCTATCATACCAAAGACATTCTGCAGCCATCCATAGACTACAATCAAGCAGGCTTGTGCGAAGAGGAACATCATTTGTTAAAGCAATAAGGCCTGCAAATGGATGCCTATACATGTGAACTATAACCTTTTCTAAAAAATTAATCCCAAGAACTGGCCAAAGTCCCTCCCCTTTTTGAATACAACCTATATTAGCCAGAGGAAGTAGTTTTGTAGATGAACAATCAGGACTTTTTCTAAGCTCATAAAAAAGTGGATGCAACTGCTCTTTTTCCAAAACAGATATATAAGACTCTGCAGAAAACGCAATGATTGTATTAAATGATGCTTCATCCAATAAACGCTGAATCCATGAGGAAATCATCCCTAAATAGAACTTAGAAGTCGAAAGAAAATAAATAAGCGGAATTTTAAATGTTTCTAAAAGCTTTAATTCTTCTACAATAAGCTCATAATGTGTGTGATCAGCACCATTTACATGTATCTCAAATCCCTCTCTAAGATGCAAACTATCCCAAAAAAGATAATCGACTTCTTTTAATAGAAGCTCTAGTAAACACATATTTTCTTGTAATAACTTTACAAATAAAGGATCTAATGGGCAGATCCCTTGCTCTTTTTTAACGGACAGAGCAATAACAACTTTTAATCCATAGCTTTTGATCTCTTTACATATATTTACAACTGCTTCCATCAAACAAGGTACTATATTTTCTACAGCTCCTTCTAAAGAGCCAATTACAACTGCATTAAACCCAAGTTCTATTGTTCTTTTGCAAAAAAATGATAACAACTCCTCTTCACAATCAATGAAGCGAGAAATCCCAAGAAAAAAAAGAGGTGTTAGCTGATAGCTTTTTACAGATGAAGTCCAAAGAGGTCTTAAGCTAAAGCGCGGTGTGTGCTCTCCCAAGTTTTCAGCCAAATGGCCTGCAAGAAGAGCTTTTGCCATTTGTGAAGAGCCATAAAATGCACCCAATTTTCCATTACCAGTAACTTTAAGCATGCCATCTACACATTCTGATAAAAAGATATCCTCCCTCTTTTCATTTTTATCACACGAGAAAAAATTCATAAAAGGTAGCAACGCATACTGTTCATGCTCTTTCCAAAACTGTTTAGCAAAAGACTCTTTCAAAGTAATTATTTCCTCTATTGACCACTACTCACCCAAATGATTAAATAGCGTTTTACTCTTAAAAATCAAGGTATCAATGTCTGACCTACTCAATACAGAAAAATTAGAGCCTCTTCTTACTCCAAAAGAGCTGTTTTGCGAATACCCTCTCTTCGAAAAGGAGCGACATTTTATCGCAAACGCAAGAAATATAATTCAAAGCATTCTTTCAGGCGAAGATAAACGCTTTCTCATCATTTTAGGTCCTTGCTCCATTCATAATATTCATGCAGCCAAAGAGTATGCTTCAAAGCTCAAAAAACTTGCAAGTAAGGTCCATTCTCACATTTTTCTTGCCATGCGCGTCTATGTAGAAAAACCAAGAACAACCCTTGGCTGGAAAGGCCTTCTCCACGATCCTTACCTCAATGGCTCGCATGATATGAATGCAGGCCTTCGCTGTGCAAGAAACCTTCTTGTAGACCTTGTAAAAGAAGAAGTACCCTGTTCCATGGAATTTTTGGAGCTTATGAGCGCAAACTATTTAGCAGACCTCGTCTCTTGGGGGTGTATTGGTGCAAGAACTGCAGCATCACAACCGCACAGACAAATAGCGTCTCTATTACCCATGCCAGTAGGCTTTAAAAATGGAGTCGATGGTAATTTACATGTTGCAGTTGAAGGTGCACTTGCAGCGAAATCCAAACATGCCTTTATGAACATCAACGAAGATGGTAGAATATCTCAAGTCCACTCAAAAGGTAATCTTCACTCGCACATTGTATTAAGAGGAGGTGGTGGTCGCACTAATTTCGATCCTTACGCAATTGCCTATGCAGTATCTCTTTTAAGGGACTCAGGCCTACCAGAAAAGCTTCTTATCGATTGTGCGCACGGAAATTCTCATAAAAAACATTCCTTACAGCAAAAGGCTTTTCAATCCGTTCTAAAGCAGATAAGTCTAGGAAATGACTCGATTGCTGGAGCTATGCTTGAAAGCAACCTTTATGCAGGCTCTCAAGAACATAAATCAGGAAAAGAGCCCCACCCAGCCATTTCTCTAACAGATCCTTGCATCGACTGGGAAGAAACTGAAGAGCTTGTCATGCGCGCTTATGACACTCTTTTAAGCCATACGCAAGTTAAGCATGGGCCTGATTTAGCTTATTCATTATTGCAGTAAATGCAGCAGGTAATGCCTCGGTAAAAAAGTTCTCTACTGCAGTAGAAGCAGGAAGAATGACATTTTCACGCGTCCATTTTCTTCTTCTTTCCATATAGTCTCCAACAGGAACTAACACCGTATCATAAACCCATTTAGGAAATGTGACAAAAATAGCTTTGGCAACATCTGCAATCCTTCTTCCAACAGGCACTAAAATATAATCATGCAACCATTTAGCAATTATTTTGATCTTCTCTCCAACAGGAACTAATACAGTATCATAAGCCCATTTAGGAAATGTGACAAAAACAGCTTGAGCAACATCTGTAATCTTTCTTCCAACAGGTACTAAGATATAATCATGCAACCAATTGGCAATTATTTTGATCTTCTCTCCAACAGGAACTAACACAGTATCATAAGCCCATTTAGGAAATGTGACAAAAACAGCTTGAGCAACATCTGTAATCTTTCTTCCAACAGGTACTAAGATATAATCATGCAACCAATTGGCAA
>JARLHF010000069.1 GCA_031292375.1 Chlamydiales bacterium | reverse complement strand
AGAACCACTTTATTTGGATATCCTAAACGGTGTAGAACGCATCATAAATGATAAATTATAAGTCTCCGTGTCTCCGCGTCTCCGTGTTTTAACTATTCAAGTTATTGATTAGCAGATAGTTGAAAATCGAGCTGGCGTTAATTACGCAAGAAGTCTAATACCGGAAAGACTCAGCTTCTGTTTTTCAGCAAGAATATAAATAATTTCTAAATCTTCTGAATCAATAGTAACATTGATTCTTTGCGCTTTTGAACGCATACCACACCTCTTTTATTTTTAGCGTGTCACATGTGATACAGCCTGTCAATTACAACATTTTCTAAAAATTTATTGTCTTAAATAAATTAAAAAAACACATCACCAAATATACCATCTATTTCTCTTGCAGCTTCGTACTCTTTTAAAAGAGTACGAACGACAACACTTGCCGTAAGTCCTTTTAACTCATTAACAACGAAGCGATAATACTTGATTTCCTTCTCTTTTTCTCTTCGAATCCCTTCCAAACCAGAGGGCCCATCAAAACCCACAGTATCAAAATAAGGTTCCATGGGCACATATCTAGGATGCATCCATATCATTTCAACTTCCTGTTTAAGAGCTTCCACTTGGTCTTTAAGAATAGCATTATAGAGCTTAACTTGATCGTCGCTATACACCTTTCCTTGATTATCTTCTTTTTTAAGAAGCTCAAACTCCAATAACAAAAGTGCATGCAAATCTTTGTTATCATATGCAGTTGTAAGCTTTTTCATAACCTCTTCTTTTTCTTTTTTTAACAAAAGATCCTGCTCTAAGTCAGGATGAAAAGCTCTTGCCAGTTGCTTATAAATGGTACTTAAACTTTTCTTCTGAAGCGTTTCTAACTCTACTGCCTTCTGTTCTTTCTCCAACTGTTTTTTGCTCTTTGGTTTAGGAGGAGTTTTTTTCTCTTCCGCATACTCTTGAGAGGCATTCATTGATTCGAACATCTTTTGAATTATATCCTGCATGCTATCTTTGTGATTCATATCTGAAAGATCAATATCGATGCCCCTTTTTTTAAATTCCTTTGACATTTCTTTCTTCATAAGATCAAATTCAGCATTCATTGTTTCATTAAGATCAACCCCCTTTAGCTCTTTTACAATAGCATGTACTTCAGGATCTAAGTCATTGTAATGCCCAAGGTCTATCAAGCCTTGTATTTTATCCAACAAAAGATCTTGACAAAGCTCTTTCTCTTTTTTAGAGAGCTTTTTTAAATTTCTGCACTGTTTGTACATACTTTTTACAAATTCACTAGTAGCTAAAACAAGCTCTTGCTGGACTGGACTAACCTTTTCATGATAGATTTTTAAACAAATATCTAGATGAGAAACTAGCGACTTCTGCTCTTCTTGTAAAGCTTCCACTTTTCTCTTTAGACGATTAAATACTTGCTGTGCGCTACTCAAAACAGGTTTTTTTTGTTTTTTAAGAGAAATAACTGAAGACATTTGAACCACTCCTTAGACCTATAAAACAGAGCATTATAAATCTCCATTAATTCTATCTCTACTTTTTTTTATAGGCACAAGTTTTCTATATACTTGTTTAAAATGAAATGCTTTTTGCTCATATGACAAAAGCCTTTCAATAGGTATATTAAAAAAACTTTCATTTTTCTTGAGGTAGGGCAAGATTAAATTCCAATCCTCCTCTGTCATCTCTACAAATTCTGAGCCATTAAGTTGGCCTGTATCTACTTTATTCTTCGGATCTCTAATGTAAATTGCGCCACCAGAAGCAAGAGAAAAAAGATTACCACCTGCATAAGGAGTGTCTAGCTCGATGATTTTTCCATTTTCATCAAATGTAATACCATTAAGAATTACAAAGCCATCACTTGCCATGAAAGACTCTGCCAAATAATCCAAGGCCAAGCCATTAATAACAACACGAGGAGATCCTACTGCATTAATCAATGCCCTTCCAGCGGCACTTCCAAGCACATAAGACTCTCCTCCCTTCGCTCCATATAAAAATGCTTGCCCAACATTACCATAAATCACAAGAAGGCCTGATTTCATGATCTGCCCTACCTGGTCTTGAGCATCATTATAGACATAAATATGTGCTCCATCAATTCCAGAGGCAAGATAATCCCCTGTAGATCCGTAAAAATGTAGTTCTACACCCTCTGTATTAGGTCCCAAGCCAGAACCCAAAAAACGCTCTCCTCTAGCATCAGAAAATACAAAATGGCGCATGCCTCTCTTATACTCTTCGATGATTCCTTTTGCATCTAAGCACTTTTTTGCATCTGATGGTTCTTCGTGGAATGGGTAAACACGCCCCTTCTTTTCTATTTGATTGCCAAATTTATCTGTACAAATAACTTTTCCTGCATCGATTGTGAAGGTAAAGGCTCCTCCATCTGTATGACTTCCTCCCCTTGCATTCCAATAATCATCAATAGGGCACTGAAGTTCTTTTACAACAGCATCAATTGCTTGCTTCTCCGATGCTGCAAAGCCAATATTCTTTCCCATCGCAAAGACCTGCGGGCGGAGCATGCTTGTATCTGTAATACCAATAAGCCTATAAATACCCTTGAGGGACTGTGCAAGCAAAAAGAACCAAGGACCATCGGGAGAGCCATGAATATGTTTTCTTTGTAGATCCCTATATACCTTCTTTTTTTCTTCGGGCAAAAGAAAAAAATCTCGCTCTGTAGTAGGCGCAAAGGCCTCAATAACATGTTCCAAAGGATAATTATAAGTGCGATGCAATAGATCGAATAAAAGAGCTGCAACTTCTGTATCTGTTAGAAAATGAGGGTTCAACCCTTTTTGAGACAAATATTCGCAAAGAGAATAATAATTTGCAAAATCACCATTGTGAACAAGAGCCTCATTTAGACCCACAAATGGGTGAGCACCCCCTGGATGCCACACATTTCCCTTTGTAGGGTAGCGGTGATGACCAATCCATACATGAGCCTTTAACTCCTCCAACTGATAGTAACGAATTACATCATCTCCATATCCCACTATCTTCAGCACTAAAAGGTCCTTTCCTGTTGAAAGCACAAAAGCTCTCTTCTCACCTTTAGCAGAGTAAAATTTTTGATTAATGCGATGCATGTTTTGATAAACTGTTTCCTCATTGCCCCCTTTAAGGCGAACAAAATAGATTACTGTCGCTTGCATCTCATGCACATGGTCTACTTCGAATACAGAATAGATATAATCTCTCTCTAACTCCTTCCTGGAAGAGGGATCCAAGTAAGCAATGCCTAAAAGATAATCTTGATCCAAAATCTCTTGAGTGATACCAAAAAATGTAGGATCTAGCCCCGCAGCTGCAATGCCGCCTCCCTTACCATTTCCACGATTGCGCATCTGACAAAGCCCTGTTAACAAGTGTTTGCCAGCTATTTTTTCAGCAGAAGCGACACCGATAACACCACATCCCCCTTCAGACTCCTTCATGAATGTACCTCAAAAGATCATGACGCCCTCTTAACTGGCACACAGATGTAAGGCCTAATTTGCATAAAATTTCTTGTAGCTGCTCTGAATAAAAAGCGTAGAGATTACTAATTCTTTCTGCTCCCCAACTAGGATCCACAAGTTGTGTAAGCTCTGGATCCGTTGTAGTAAGCCCAAAAGGGCAACCTCGACCTCGCTCACAATTCGCACAACGCGTGCAGCCCATAGCTATAAGCTCTGCTGTTCCCAAAACACAGCCATCAGCACCAAGAGCAATTGCTTTTGCCATATCATCAGCTGTGCGAATGCCCCCACTAACCATAACAGTGATTTTATCACGCAAGCCTTCCTGAATTAAAAAACGATGAACCCTCGGTATAGCAAGCTCCAATGGCATAGCGATATTTTTTTTGGCAATCTCAGGAGCAGCTCCTGTGCCACCATAACTTCCATCCATATGCAAAATGTCTGCGCCCGCAAAATAGCTTCCTACAGCGACCATGTCGACATCAATGGGCGTTGAAACCTTAACTGAGATAAGTGCCTTTGGATTAATTGTTTTAATCCAATCAACTTGCTTTTTATGATCTTCTACGGAATAAACACTATGAAAAGGAAAAGGAGAAAAAAGATTGATCCACGGCACTGATCCACGCATTTTTGCAACTTCTATGGTAGTTTTATCCGCTAGAAGGTGGCCTCCCAGGCCTGGTTTTGCACCTTGTGCATACTTAAGCTCAACAATGCGTGCATATTGAATTGTCTCCTCTCGCACGCCAAACATACCCGTTGCAACCTGCGTGATCACATGGTCTTTGTAGGGCACAAGAGCGTCTGGATAACCACCCTCTCCTGTACATGTAAATGTGTTCCACATCTTTGCAGCCATCGCCCTTGCAAGCATGATATTTTCACTTACAGAACCATAAGACATGCCTGCACCATAAAAGGGGACTTCCAATTTAATCTGTTTAATATCCAGAGAAAGATCTGCATGCGTCGCCCACTTTTCTTTAGGAAGAAATCCAAAATCTAGACGATCAAAACCACCACCAGAGGCTCCTTTTCGAAATTCAAGACCATTTGTTGGAGGCTTTTTAGTACCAGCAGCATGCCATGTAGACAAGATAAGGTCCTGTGTCCACCTTGCATCTCCAAGGGCAGGCATATCTTTTCTCACCGGCCACTCATCAAACCCCTTTCTCAAGAGCTCCGTATGTTTTTTAGTTATCTCTTGCATAGCCAGGAATATCTTTGAATGCTTCTTCTTCTAATGTTTTTTGAAAAAATGCCCTTCCCATCTCGCCTCGAAGTCTGCGAACATCCCTTAACCCCATAGCTCCCATCACTTCAATCAACTGATCACGCCATGCTGCGCAAAAATTCTTAATACGCTGTACAGCCCATACCTCGTCTTTAAACTGATCTTGTAAAACAATTGCAACTGCTCGCTTAATAGCTACAAGGTCAAGTCCACAAATGATTGCCTTGATAAATACTTCAGCAGACTCCACACACCCACTTCCTATCAAGGTAACTTCCTCCCTACATTTTGCATCCACAAAAATCCTATTTACCTCTCGAATCATCTCAGGCTCCAACTTTTCTGCCTTCAAGTGAAAAATACGCCTGCCTGCTCTATATTGCTCTAACAATGTTGAATCATCAAACGAAAATGCCGGCTCTTCTAAAACAACCGTTTGAAGCTCTTTTGCTGCCCTTTGAAGGATTTTATTACATTGAGGATTAGACTCAAAAACAATGGGAATAGCAACCGTACTATCTTTCAAGTATACTTCTGTAGAGATAAATTCACGCCCATGAATGCCATCGCGCGTTGGCCTGACAATTTCTGATAGGTCTGTCCACATCCCATCCCAGGAAGAACCTCCAAACTTTCCTCGGTATCCAGCTCCTCGAATAGGAACGCTTCCTGTTTCTGCTTCCATCAT
Source organism: Chlamydiales bacterium (assembly GCA_031292375.1). Taxonomy (NCBI): domain Bacteria; kingdom Pseudomonadati; phylum Chlamydiota; class Chlamydiia; order Chlamydiales; species Chlamydiales bacterium. The sequence goes on along the minus strand of JARLHF010000069.1, from coordinate 1,954 downwards.
GAGATAGTGAATATGACCTGAAATCTGTTGATGAAGAGGGTGATGATAGATCTGAACTACTTCTGGATACTCTGTTGTACAGCGTAAACACCCAACACAGAGCTTATTTCTTGGAGCAAATCCGCCAATTGGCCCAGAGAATACTCCATAAACGCAGGGTCTATTTTTTACAATTTTAAGATTACCACGATAATGAACAAGCTCTTTGATTAATAGCTTGAATAGTGCCCATTTTTTGACTTTCACCAAAAAACGATGCGGATGGAAAAGAATATGCAAGGCCTTCTTCGTTTCAATCTGATAGCGCTGATACTTCATTATAAGATGCTTTATTCATAAACTGATACGGCTTTCAGTTAAGCTAAACATCTAATTAAATACAAGTTTTATACTTTCAAAAACTTTATCAGAATTCTCTGTCATAAGAGGCAAATTTCTTCCACTTCGAAGTTCATTTAGTGCACTATTGGGCATTGCCTTTTTAAAATCGATGTAGATCAGGCTACTAACATTTACATCCGAAAGAGCTTCTAGCAATTCTTCCTGAGAAGCATTTGAATTCCGCAAAGTCAAACATTCTAATTTTTGTGCACGCATGTGTCGAAGACCTTCTTTAGTAACATAAGCATCTTCCATATTCAAATGGATAAGCGCGGATGCTTTAGCACCTAAAATCTCTAAAAACTTATCGCCATGATGGCCTCCTTTAACAGGTCCTTTCTGACCTGATTTATAGAAGAAGCTTTTTAGCCCACCCAAATTTAATCCATTTAAACCCTCCCCTGTCACATTTTTCGATCCAAATCGCAAAAACTTTAAAGGCGCATTTGCTAAAACAGTAAGGTGTTCATTACGTAAGTCATTTCTAAAACCACTCAAATCACAAAAAGATAATTCCGCTGTATTTAGCTGCTGCAAACAAGCAGGCGTTAACTTTAAATTCCGCATACCAACATAAGACATAATCTTAAAAGTTTGAAGCGGAACATTTTTTAAGGGCGCTAAGTCCTTATCCTCAAGGTTAAATCCATCACTCTCTCCCAGACAAAACTTACTTCCTAGAGAAATCCCTTTTATTCGAGAAGAATATTTGTCACCTGCAATCAGAGAAATGAACTCTACCATCTTCTTTCTATCCCACGACAGCCCCTGATTACGATAACCAGAAGGTGGGCAAAAAATTAAATGATCTATTGTAGGATCTAGGTCTAATAAATATTCTAACTGTGCTGCTGTTTGGATGTCGTCACTAGAAAATGTTAAAACCCCCTTCTTTCTAAAAAGCTCCTTCTCCCAATCCGCCTCGAAGCAAAATTGCTCAAATGGATCCAGAGCTATATGGCAATCTGTATTTGAAACGTGATAATTGAACTTATATAGTACCGCTTGAACAAAAATCCTCGTTAGCTCCCTGTCACCTTTAAAAACTTGTTTGATCTCTAGCAGATAATTCTTCGATTTTTCGTCATCTACGTTATAGAGATTCTTACACCATTCAAAATTACAAAAACGAGCAAAAATATTCCAGATAAGACGCTGGTACCACGTATTTTCTATAACTTTCAAGTTACGCCCAATCCACACATTCTCTTTGTTAACATCCGCAATTTGCTGCAACCTAAGCATAACTTCGCTGCGATCTAGAACTTCTCCCTGTATAGAAATAGTATGTGCCATAAAATCAACTCCTCTTACCTAAAGATGAACACAATTGTACCCTAATGTGATTAAGATTTGATAAATTTTATAAATTCAACTAATAAAAAATTTTTTAATCACTGCCACTACACGTTCAAAGTATGAGGGCGCATTTTTCCACTTTAATGCTCTATAACGTCCAGCATATAACAAGGGCATATTCCTTTTCCTTCGAAGTGCATCTAGTTCATCGCATGAAAGGCGCTCACCTTTAATCTCAATATTAGATCGAAAAAGGTACTCAGGACATATATTT
>JARLHF010000068.1 GCA_031292375.1 Chlamydiales bacterium | reverse complement strand
TTTTTGTTCAAAAAATACTAAAACATTCGAGGACAAAATGAGAGACATTACAGAACTGTTCTGCAGTATAGATGATTTCTGGAAAAAATTCGAGACTTTATGGCATCAAAGCCTAATTACTAAAGGAAAAACAGCTCCTAATAGAGCTTTAAAATAATAAAATCTCGATAAAAGCTATTCGTTCGTAAGTTCGGCTTCAAATTCCTCAACGGTGGGTAAACTACCCCTTAGATCTTGAGGCAAGGATTCCATGATCTTGGTTTCGTAGCCCGCTACTCCCATTGGCTTGTGAATATCTCTTAATGCATATTCGACGGTAAAATTATTTTTTGTTTTACAGAGAATCATTCCAATAGAGGGATTGTCTGTTGGATGCTTTAATCGATCGTCGACTGCTGATAAGTAAAAATTCATTTTACCTGCATATTCGGGTTTAAAATCGGTGTTTTTGAGCTCTATGACAATAAAACAACGAAGAGAAATGTGATAGAAAAGCAAATCAAGATAATAATCTTTACCCCCGACTTCAAGGGGATATTGACTTCCAATAAAAGCAAAGCCTTGGCCAAGTTCAATGAGAAATTTTTGAATATGTTTCAATAATCCCTTTTCTAGTTCCTGTTCTCTATATCCATCAGCTAGAGTCAAAAATTCAAAGTTATACGGGTCTTTTAATGTTTCATGGGCTAAGTGGGACTGGGGCAACGGTAACTTTTCAGCAAAATTTGTAATAGCTTTACCTTGTCGATTAATAAGATCAGATTTAATCCAGTCCTCTAGAGAGCTTCGGCTCCATCCATTAATCAGGGTTTGTTCTGCGTACCATAACCTTTGTTCTGTAGAGACAAGTTTCTCAATAATAACTGCATTATGGCCCCAAGGGATACGAAAAACAGGAAGATCATTTAATTGTCCCACAGCTTGTGGGACTTTTTGATAGGCAAGATAGAAAGCTCTCATTCTAAAGACATTAGTTCGAGAGAAACCACCTACTCCAGGAAAAGAATTCTGTAGATCTTTAGCCAAATGCTCGATAACTTGAGTCCCCCAGCCCTGTTTATCTTGACGTTCGGTAATTTCTTGGCCAATTTCCCAATAAAGTTTAATAAGTTCTTCATTGACCTTTATAGCGGCTTTTATTTGAGCAGAACGAATGCGTGTTTTGAGATTATCAAGTAATTTTTTATAACCTTCTGGGATTAATTTCTTGTTGGGTGACAAAGTACTTGATTCTTTTTTTTCCTTTGACATGCTTTTTTTAAACTCCATCATTATTACGTAGTATGGTAGAGAATTTTTGGTCAAAATGCTAGTGGAAAAATAAGAATACTAGCTCGGAGTTATTGGATATTAGTTGTTGTCTTTTCTTAAATTACGAATAGCTGCTAAAAAGCGATCTAAGCAGTACTCTTGAAATTCTTTTGGTACCCTTTGCATCAGTGGAGTAGCCCCATCGGATGGAAGTGATTCGCGAGTCGAATCGTCTCTTGGCATACTCTAAAAAAGATTTAAGAAAAGTGGGGCAAGCTGGACTTGAACCAGGGACCAGCGGGTTATGAGTCGGTTGATCTTCCGTAAAGGAGCGTAAAAGAGAGTACATAGGCACAGTGAAATTAGCGGTTTTTTAAAGTGCCAATTGTGCTCAATTACGCTATTTTATTGTAGCTTTTTCCCACCGATTGCGTAAAATTTGCGTAAAAAGCTAAGACGTCAGAAATAACCCCACAAACTCGATTAAAAAATAGCTAGTGACGGCTATTATAATTGGCAACACGAAGTAGAAACAAGCTTGCGAATATTTTTTCTGAAAATATTGATGCCACATAAAAAAAATTGAAAGGGGAATTGAAAGAGGGATTGAAAGGCAAAGGAGGATAAAGGTCCATTGAAGAAATTTTATGCCAGAAGGATTGAGAATCGCTACTGAAAATAGAGAAGCATATAAGAGAAATGGAAAAGGAATCGCATAAAACAACGTCATTATCCAAATCCATCGTTTGGTTGTTTTTTGTTGTTTTAGGAGATCTGCTTCATTTGTCATAACTAAACCTCCTAGAACTTTCATATAATACCTTCCCATATTTTATCTCACAAACAGATTCAAATTTTACCTTCTAGAAGTGCACTTTGATGTGTCAAGGCTCGAAGAATTGAATCCAAAACATCATCTAGATGCTTACCGACATCTTCACTCAAAAATCGTAGAACCAAGTAACCATTCTGCTGGAGTAAAGCATCTTTACGTCTATCCCGGCGATAGGCATTAGCATCAGCCAGATGCTGTGCACCATCAAGTTCAACCGCAAGACGCGCGTCGGCACAAAATAAATCAACCTCCATTTGACTTGAAATATCGAATGGGATTGACAATAGAGCGTTAAGATGAAATCTTCCTGCGGTCTGAGGTAAAGTTTCAAGACGACGATAAAGAAATGCTTCAGTGGCACTTCGAGCTCGATCGACGCCCTCTGCATCAGCATGCATAACTGAGGCCATTTGAACAAAGAGATTGGCCAATGGCATATCCACACCATCACAAATCAAACGCTTGATACTTGCTGCATAATCACTCTTCCAAGCCGGATCAACTGGGAGTGGTGCTTGGGTGGGCCATCCGGGCGTGGCACTGGCAGGAAGCAGGATTTTATATCCTACAGCTTCATAACCTCGGCAACGCTTGTTGAACATTCGCTCTAAAATGGGTACATTAAGATCAGCATAATCTGAACGTAAAATCAATTATGGGAGATCCAGGAAGATTGAGTTCTTTGATCCCATGAATTCTAGATTTTAAGAAATTTTGTTGATGATGCCGAGCCACTTCAAAACGACGACAACCTCGTCCATTTAATTTCTGAATTACTTCTTCAGATGGTTCCAACGATAGAAAGTAGTTTAGAAACGAGTTCATGGCTAGACCGTAGGGTATTTTTTCAAGTCTAGTGAAGGGATTACGGATCTTCTCTAGATTCTCCTCTGAAAAACTTCTTGTAAAAGAAGAGTTGATTTCCCAAGCAGCATTTCTCTGACCACGATACATCAATTTTGGACCATGCTCTCTTTGAGCGACTTGAATCGCTATAATTAAGTCTTGTAGACTGGACGGAGTCACTAAGTGAATATCGTTTTGATTTTGCATTCTCTTTACCTTATTTGATGATGGGCATCTCATTAATGCAGCTGTTGCGTTGTACGGGAAGAGCGAAAGGCTTTTTGCAAGCTATCCTCAGCTATCTATCAGACTGGCTAGATTTAGAGGGACTGATCGATTAGGTGGTTTTATGGACAACCGCAATTACTGGGGGAATGGTTTTGATCTTTCGAGGCGCGGTGAGTCGTTTCTGTTAGATCATGTCCCTATATCTGGGCGTGTTGTACCTGGAAAAATGATTCGAGAGGATTACCCTCTTTATCCGCCTCTTGCTATACGAGAGGCTCTTGCAAACAGCATTTGTCATAGGGATTACACGACTCCAGGTGGCGCTGTTGCTATTGCAATGTATGATGACCACTTGGAAATCATCAATCCCGGAATTTTTCATTTCGATATGACTCCTGAAAAACTGACAAGACCGCATGAATCTAAGCCATGGAATCCTATCATCGCTAGCGTATTTTACCGCGCCGGGGTGATTGAAAAGTGGGGAATGGGTACGCTCAACATTATCGATTGGTGTAAAGAAAATGGAAATCCCAAGCCAACCTGGGAAGTGCGTGCTGAATCTGTTGTTACTACTTTTTTACCCTCTTCATTCTTTTCTACTGGCAAAAGACCGGAAGAGCAAATAGGTAAAGCCGAAAAAGTAAGGCCCGAGTCAAGGCCCGAGTCAAGGCCCGAGTCAAGGCCCGAGTCGTTAGAAAATGTAGTACTTAATTTGCTCAAAAATGGTCCCTTATCTAAAAGTGAACTCTCTCAAGGTCTGGGGCATAAGCATATTTCTGGAGCTTTAAAGAAAGTGCTTGTGACCCTACTAAAACAGGGCAGAATTGTTTATACAACCCCTGAGAAACCAAACAGCAGGCTACAAAAATATAAATTACCGAATGATTGAAAATCTCATTGATTGTCAAATAGATATGTTATAAAATTTTGTCCTTATTATGAGAGATATCAAAAAAACTTGTATAACTCTTTCAAGATAAGGGATTCTTTCCTTTTCGCCAATCATCAACATGAATAGGTTGAAGCAATTTCATTCCAATAAAGACATCAATTGGGCTTACATACTGTTGCTTGTATAGTGCAGCGGCTTGAAGAGCACGTTGTCTTAAACGTTTTTGATTATCATTCATAGATATGCTTGAATTTATTCATCATTGTCTTTTTCAATCTAGGTCACCGACTGGTTTTGTTTATTTTTTCTTATGCTGTTAAAAACGACATCTCGTGTGAGCTGAGTGTTTTCGCAAATATCTGTTAGGATTAAAGAGGAGTCTACCAAAAAAACTTGGAAATTTCCAGCACAAGATGAAAAGAAATGAGAAGGAAATTTCCAATGACCAAAAATCTTTAATGGATAAGAATGTAGTAAAAAGACAACATTTATCGACATTGTTATCCATGAATGCAAAACCAGAAAGCCATAAAGCTCTTTAAGAAAAACCAAGGCTTGCTTCGAGCAACCGAAGCTATCCGCTTGAGTATTCATCCACGTGATGCATCGAAAAACAAATCGGCTCAACGTGGATATCTTTTTCGAATGCGCGTCCTGGGAGGGCAGTATCATCAACCGAGAACCTGATAAATGCGAGTGCATTGCATTTTTTCCACTGGACGCATTGCCATTAAACGTAGTGGATTATAACGCCACAGCTTTAAAGGCTATTCTGGAAGGAAATTTTTATTCTGAATGCGGATGGACGTCATGATTTTAAAGAAAGAGTTTTATTTCATTCGTCATGGGCAGACAGATCATAATATTTCAACACAAGAAAAAATCGATCTCCCCGCTCATATCACCTTAAATTCTACAGGTTTAACTCAAGCCAATGGTATTGAACCGATTATTGCTTCTTTACCGATTAAGACCGTTTGTTGCAGCCCCTTTAAACGTGCTCAAGAGACCAAAGACATCGTTACCTCTAGGCTTTCGGCCAATCACTGCGAAATAGAGGAGCTTGGTGAATGTTCCGGTCTAATATGGAAAGAGATGACCGCTCTTGGAACTATGGCTTACTTGCAGGCCAAAGACCCTGTGCGTAAATTCATGCGTCAGGTGCTCAAAGGAGTAAATCAAGCGCTCGAGCAAAAAGGTCCCGTACTAATTGTTGCGCACAGCGGCGTTCATTGGGCGCTCTGCTGCTTCTTAGGAGTGGAATGTGAATGGGCCATTAATAACTGCGTTCCCGTTCATTTTACAGTGGAAAATGAAAAATGGAGTGCCCGAAGGCTCATATGAATAATAAATGTCACACAATGGAATTTGTCGACACACTTCCTGAAGAAGTGGAAGAAAAAATGCGCAAAGATCTTGTAGAATATGAAAGTAGTCATGGCATTGATGTAAATTACAAAAGATTTGCGGTTATTCTTAGGGATGAAAAAAGAGAGGTGCTTGGTGTTCTCAATGCCTTCACTGCATTTTCAGAAGTGTATATTGATGATATGTGGGTCTATAAGCCTTTTCGCGGGAAAGGCTATGGGAAAAAATTACTGCAGGCGCTCGAAAATCATTTCAAAGGTAAAGGATTCAATAACATCAATCTCGTTACAAGTGCATTTTCGGCACCAGGATTTTACAAAAAATGTGGTTTTACCGTTGAGTTCGTAAGGGAAAATAAAAAAAATCCAAAACTTACCAAAACCTTTTTTATAAAATATTTTGCTGAGGAAATACAGACGCAGGGCATTTTAAAAAAGGAAAATGGATGTTCCTAAATAGGCAAAATCAAATGAAGTCTTCTTTTCATCGCTATAGGGTCGTTTCAGCTTATTCAAGATCGAAAAGAAGCACTTAACATCTTAAAAAACCTCCATTCGGTGCTATTGCCTGCCGGAAAGGTTGTACTTGAAACTTTTATCCCATGGGATGCGATCAAAGACAACATTGATGGTTCAGTTTTGATGGACGGATCCCATAGCCTATTTGGTGGTATGGGAACGATTAAATAAACTGTAAGTCTCTGAAAATGAGCAGAAAAAGAATTCCGTTCCCAGAATTCCCACTGTTCCAACGAAAAAATGGAGAAGTAGGAAAAGATTTCAGAAAAATTGGTCGGGAAAAAGAGAGATTGCTTTGAATTGTGCTGGTCTGTTGTGGCCGATTGCGTAAAAATTGCGTAAAATGAGGTTTTCGCAACATTTGCGAAATGCTCAAAAACCCATTCAGAAGTATGTGTGGAAAAAGTGGGGCAACCTGGACTTGAACCAGGGACCAGCGGGTTATGAGTCCGCTGCTCTGACCAACTGAGCTATTGCCCCAGAATTGCCATATTTCATATCATGTAGTCCTGTTGTAAATCAAGAGAATTTTGGGAAGATGAGTGAAGATACACGTTTTGTAAATATTCGCTTTATAAAAACAAGAAATGCTGTTTTTATAACGGAGCTTCTCAATGAGCCTCTATGGACTCTTTTTTATCTTTTTGTCTTTATTTTACACAAAGATTTACATGCCAGTGCTTTTCAAGTTGGGCTGTTTACGATGCTTCGCCCAGTCGTTGGAATTGCCTCTATGTATTGGAGCTCAACACTTGCAAGAAAACCGCACAAGGTTCTTTCTAATCTGATATGGTCTGGAATTCTCTCTAGAGTTGCTTTTTTCTTTTTCCCGTTCATAGACAATCCGTGGATTTTTTTAATATCAGTAATTTTTTATGCGACTCTTAAGAGGGGAGGGGTTCCTGCTTGGCTTGAGATTTTAAAAATGAATTTACCAAAGAAATCGAGAGGCAACATTATTTCTTGGAGCTCTGCTTTAGGGTATGTTGAGGGTATTGCGCTTGCGATAGGTGTTGGTTATATGTTGGATCATCACAGTGGGTCTTGGCGTTGGATGTTCCCTGTGAGTGCTTTTATAGGTATTTTAGGTGTGTTTTTACAAGCAAGAATACCTTTAGAGGGCATCAAAAAAGAAGTTCCTGAAGAAGATCATTTTTGTATAAAAAAAATTATAGACCCTTGGAAAGATGCTTATTTATTACTTAAAGAGAGACAAGATTACCGTTTTTTTCAAGTAGGCGTCATGATTTGCGGCGTTGGCATTATGGTAATTCAACCAGCACTACCCATTTTTTTTCTAGATGTGCTAGGACTTTCTTACACAGATCTTGCAATTGCTCTTTCTGTTTGGAGAGGGGTTGGGTATGCATTTACATCACCTATTTGGGGAAAATTATTCTCTCGTTTTGATATTTATAAATTATGTTTTGTAATTTTTGTTCTCATGGGACTTTTTCCCATTTGCTTGCTTGCTGCAACTACTAATGTGATTTGGGTGTATATCGCTTATTTGATTTATGGAAGTGCACAAGCTGGTTTTCATCTTTGCTGGAACCTTGCAGGGCCTATGTTTTCTCAGGATAAGAACAGTTCTCCATTTAGTAGCGTAATGCTTTTAATGATGGGGATACGAGGTTGTTTTGCACCCCCGCTTGGAAGCCTTTTGGTCGTGTTGTTTGGGCCTGTGTTAGCGCTCGTAGCGGGTGTGTTATTTTGTTCTTATAGTTCTATCAGAATGTTGCAGAGGGAAAAGAGAAAGATTGTGTTGATAGAAGATAATTAAATTATATCCTATGTCTTTTCTCTAAGATTTTCATGTATATACAGAAAGTTTTTGCATCAATATTTTAAATTAGTTATAGATCATCGTTTTTGTATTTAAATTGGATATTGGGGAAATGATGGGAAAGACATGGATTTATCGATTATTTTTTTGTATGTTTAGCTGCTTTGCTGCTACATTTTTGACAGTACCGCTTGAAGCTATGGAGGCTGGTAATATTCCTTGTAACCCTGTTCAGCCTTGTCCTACAAATGATGCCTACTTGGAAGGGTATTTACAGGGACTTGTCGACGCAAATTATTATGAGTTTCGTGTAAATATCGTTGTAAAGCATGGATGGGTCTATCTTTCTCATCCACCTGCAAGTTGTGAGCTTCTTTCTCGTATTATTGCTGATATTAAAGATGTTCCTGGTGTTTGTGGAGTTCATGTAGTATGTAAAACGCCACCTGATATTCCATCTATACAGTGTGCTAAGTGGAGAAGAAGGCCTTGTTGTGAAATTTCTGGTATGTGGCTTCCTGAATTTGATGAGTTATTTCAGCCACTTATTGCAGACCCAAGACAGCCGATGTTTTCTGCTGCATACAGAGCGGGTGATAAAGTGATTGGTCAATCATGTGCAGCTGTTGCTTTTGGGGATCCACTTCCTATCTACCGATGGTTTGGAGTGCTTCCTTGGAGAGGGGATTTGCAAATAGCTGTCGAAGGCTGTGTTTTTGCTGTATTCAATTTGGATACGAGTTCTCATGATTTGGTAAATGCTGATTACTATTGTGCAATTCCAGTCACGTATGCTGTTGGAGACTGGTCTTATCGTTTACGTCTTTTTCATATCTCTTCTCACTTAGGGGATGAGTACTTGTTAAATCACCCTGGAATTATGAGATATAATCCAGCTATAGAAACGCTTGATTTTTTTGCATCTTATCAATTTACAAAGGAATTAAGGCTTTACGCGGGTGTTGGAGATGATTTTATTTCTGATGCAGGCTTTAAACAGCATCCATTGTATGTTGGATACGGCTTTGAATTAAAGTTTGATTGGTGGAGAGATCGTTGTGATAGGCTATTGTGGAGACCTTTTTTAGCTGTATATATTGAAAATAGAGAGCAAGATGGCTGGTACTTTAACCAGAATTATTGCTTGGGTATGGAAGTGGGAAGGTTAGATGGATCTGAAAGAAAAGTGCGACTTTCAATTGAGTGGTATGATGGATTTTCTCAAGATGGGCAGCTAACGCGCTTTAGGACAAATTATGGTCAGCTGAAATTGGCTTATGGTTTCTGATATTTGACAAAGTTATCCGAAAAAGAGTTTATTTCTGGGAAGTTGTACCACAAGGAGACCTTTTCCTTGTGGTTTTGTTTAGTTTTTTTGATTGTTTTGATAGGGATTCTCTATTCTGTTTTTTACACTCGTGACAGTTGGATAGAGAAAAAAATAGATGATAACCCCTTCTTACAAGTTACCTACAGAGAGTTTTCATTATTTCTTTGGCAGAATCCAGAGTTCATGAAAATTAACTTTAAAGGCCCTTCAGAGTATTTAAAGAATGTAAAAGAAGATAAGATAGGTATTCTTCCAGACTTTGCTGAAAGTTATGTGATGGCTCCTCCTGAAGTTCTTTTTCGTTTTCATCTATGGAAAGAGTTATTGGGAAAAAAATTATTATCAAGACCGATTTTTTTTCAGGAATTTCAAGAGTTTTTACAGTATTCTCAGGAATGGACTGTGCTCTACTGGCAGACAGCGCCGCAATCTTATTTGACACTCATTAATTTAATCTCTTTTGATCCGTTGTTATATCATTCTTTTGATTTAAGAGAGTTATTACCCTTTGAGGTGAGTCTTGCCTTTCAAGGTTGGAAAAATTATTTTAAAGAGGGGGGGGAAATTAACGAGATTGAATTTACCTATGGTGAAATTCTTAAGTTTTTGAGTCGCTATCCAGAGCTCTCTCGTAGTTATTGGAGAAATGTATTGAAAGAAATGGTACCTGAGTATTTAATTTATCAGACTCAAGAAAACATAGATTTAAAAGATAAGGTCAACAAGAGAGAAGTTTCTTCTTTGCTCAAGGTTTACTATTACAATGAGAAAATGGCCTCTTTAGGGCTTTAACAGCAATTTCTTTGCATTAAATTAATTTGATTATTAAGATTTTAAAAACTACAATCTTTGATGATTTAATTTAGGAAAGTTATGATGATAACAGGAGTGTCAATTCTTTCTCCTTTTGAAGTATATGATTGCTTTGATAAGGACATTAGGTCTGATATTTTCCTTATCAAGGCAACTCCTCATATTACTGATTTAAAAGTTATTGACAACCATTTGGTTAGAAAGGATTGGTTTGATAAGATTAAAGATTTTTTTTGGATAGGTAGGGCAGAAGGACGAAATTTATTAAATAATCGGATTAAACAAATCGTTTTATCGCTTGGAAGGCTTGAGAGAGTTGCGAACAATAGTATGGGTAAACAGATTGTAAGAGATTTGTTTATAAACAAGCTTGCACACCTAAGAGATAGAGATTTATTTAGTATGCTTAAAGTAAAAGGTGTGGACGGAAAATCTGCTTTAACAAAAGAAATTGAAGAATTTTTATTTCCAACGCTTAAAGAAAAGCGTTGTGAAAAACAGCGTTTGAAACAAGAACATATTGATTTACAGAAAGCTCAAACTAAGAACCAAGAGTTAATTAAAATAAAGCAAAGAGAGATAGAGCTTGCGAGGGTATCAAGACAAGCGGAAAAAGCAAAGCTTGCTGCATGCTTGGGCGTTGAAATGATACCTGCAAGAGGTACAACGGATACTAAAATTGCATGTGCATTGAGTGGAAAAAAAATTGGTATTTTTAAGGCAAGTAAAAATGTCTCTTTAATGACAAAAATTAAAAACTTTTTTAAGCGTAATTTTCATGGACAATTGTATTTTCTAAGTTCTTCATCTGATTGTCAACCTAAAGCCGAGGTTGCAGCCTATTTTACGGATAGGTATTTTGATATTGGCTTATCCCCTCCATCAATTCTGACGCAAATTATGGGGCAAGCAGGTGCCTTTCAAAGCTTTCTTACAAATAAGAAAAAAGAGACCTCTTTTGAAGAGGTGGAGATGGTTTTATCTGAACTTGAGTCTAGGGATTATTTTAGTGAGGAAGAGCTTATTCTTTTTCAAAAGTCTGTCATATTTGATTTTCTTATTGGCAATTTGGATCGTGATGAAAAAAATTGGTTTATTAAAAGAGCATCTGGTGATAATAAGGGTTTAAGGCGCATTGTAGACTTGAAGTTGATAGATAATGCTAATAGCTTCATTAGAAAAAATCCGATGTATACGAATCAAATAAAAAATCAATATAAGTGGAAAGAATTAAAAATAAGTATATTTTCTTTTGTAAACAAAATAAAAGAGTTTGTCATAGAAAAACTTGGAAATTTAGATGATGATTCAAAAATTGATCAATATCTTTGTGCTCTAGAACAGGATATGCCTGGGTTTTTAGAAAAGGCCGCGAAGGATCATTTGATTGAAAGATCACGAGTATTACGAAGGGTTGCTACACTTCCTAACTTTTCTCCAAAAGAGCTTGGGAATATTGTAACCGATCAGGGGATGCAAGCATTTTTGCGTAACATAGGTTAATAATCCAAAATTCAAGTTGACACAAACCCGTCGGTAAAGATGGGGCCATTTCTTCCTATCAAAAGTTTGCCTGTAAAATAGTCATTGTAAACTTGTAGCGCTTGAGCTCCATCTTTTACACAGTAGAAGCAATTACTGATCCATTCAGAACCCTTAATTGTTCCATTTTCCATATTACATCTGAATTTGGAGGTGATTTTTTGTCTCCAGTACTCTTTTGTTCCGAATAGTAAAATAGGTGTGAGCTCTACTGTCCCTACTTTTCTTCGTACTTCTTCTAATGCATATTCAAAATCTGTTCCGATTCCACCCATGAGAAATATAGGAAAATCTAAGTTAAATTCAGCTTGCCTTTCAACGAGCTTATCAATTCTATAAGTCATTTTGGCTTCGACGTGAGGGTTTTGTTTTTGTTCATTGATGAATTCTCCTGGTTTAAGACTGAAGTCAACTATATTGGCACATGATAAGATATCAAGATTTTTTGCAACGCGATTACCAACCTCCATGGCCCCTGGACCACCTCCTGTGACAAGAGCTAGAGGAGTATCTTTATTTAAAAGAGGGTGATGTAGAGTCTCTTTTAATTTAAGAAGACCTTTAAACATATTGATGAGTTCATTCTCAAAGTTTCCCTCTAGTAGGTTTGACCCATAAACTCCAAAAAACGAAGCTCTTAGAAATAGATCAATTTTGTTCAGAGGCACAAACATTCCAGAATCTTTTTCTGGTTTTTGTACGTATTGAAGGGTTTTTCTTGTAGTTTCGTCAACCCAATAGACGGGCACTGCAAATTTTGAGAGGTCATTGAGCATAGCTCGGTCTTCATGTGAAAAAAAGCTGCCATAGGATAGAGAAGGTCTTTGAAAATAGATGCCTTTGAGACATCTGAGGACCTCATCATTGAATATCATGCTCTTTAGAAGAGGAGTTGGAAAATGCCTAGTTAGTAATACGCCCTGGCTTGTAATAAGACCGTCAACAATTGCCTTTAAAAATGGGTATGAAGGTTGTTGCTGGATAAACTTTTCTACCATTAAAGCTTGTCTAGAGCTGTGGGATATTCCAGGAAAGTCGTGTTTTCTAGGTTCTCTAATGATCCAGTCTTGAGGGGTAAGTGATTGCATTTGGGTGCCTTTTACGATAAAGACTGCAGCTAAGTGAGTTTCAAGAAAGGGTGCTGTTGCAAATGCCTTAAAAAGGCATTTGGAGTCTTCCAAAGAGAGTTGTAATTGATCTCTATCAGAAAAAAAGACATGTTCTCTGTGGGGTTCTAGAGTATAAAATTCAATGGGGATATCATTAATTTCTTTATGACTATCGCCAAATACTTCATAGATATCTCCAGAAGCTTCAGTATCTGGTTGCAAGATATTAGCTGTAGTATGATGGTAACCGTGGGGTAAAAGAGAATCTACAACTTTGCCAAATACAGTGCGTATATGAAGTGGCTGTGTTCGCAATAATAATAAATGATTTTCGCTTACAAGTCTGTTAGCATCGGGGATCCATGTTTGGTGGAGCTTGAGAGCTTCTCGAAGGCGTATATGAGAGTGAAGACTTTTTTCAAGTGTTGGAAGAAAGCCCATGATGGTTTCATCATATTCGACACGTCCTTCTTGTACTGTAAGATAAGCAACTGTGCGTCCGTCCAATTTTTCTAAGACAAGAGAATTGCTGCCTTGCATACCTCCAAGAGAAAGTAGGGGTCTTCCAAAACGATCTGACCTTCCAAACATGCGTGAAAGGTACTCAGGGTTTCTTACACGCCTTCTATCATCGGCTGCAAATAACCTGCCAAGATAAGCGCCAACTTGTAAAAGATTTAAAAAATAGGTGCCAAGTTGTCCTATGCTAGTAAGATTCACAAGTACTTCACAGCAATGGTTTTGAGGATCAAAGGAGTATTCTAAGCCAATGCCATTGACTCCTATTTGCGCTATGCTACTCTTAATGTTAAAAGAAATGAGAGATTTGTCAATTTGATAGCCTACAAAAGCAGGGGATATGTTCTCAATCATTACTAAAGCATGTAGGCATGTTTCAGTAAGATGTGTAAGTTTGGTGATCTTGCCATCGGGAGTAACAAGGTCAAAGTGATTGCTGATAAGGTAGCTTTCCATAATCTTTTTGTTATAAACAAAAGTGTAAAAAAAATTCCACAAAAGTTTGTTTTTTGAAGTTATCAACACAGCAATAGATTTGTAATTGGCTAGAAGTTGGAATTTTGATAGTTAATATTATTATCGAGTACTGTTTCTTAAGCTGCTTAAATTAAACGATATATACGGGTTTTTAGAGAGAATCCGACTGTTTTTAAAAGAAGGATGGCTGTGGAAAAATAACAAATTTTATTTTTTAAAATATGTCATATCAACAAAGAATCCACAAAAAGTGAGCTCTGATGAGGAGTACTTTAGGTAAAAAAGCGTACTAAAAGCATATTTATGTTATTTTCTTTTGCACTTGAGTAATATTCCTAAGGTTATAGAATTAGGGGTTCATCATTTCTGTTGGGGTTTAAGTTTAATGAGTGCAAGTCAAAATTTTAGTGGGGCTCTACCGCGTAGTGTTGGAACTCATGATGGAACTTTTCATGCGGATGAAGTAACAGCATGTGCTCTTCTAACGCTTTTTAAACTTGTAGATGAGGGAAAAATTGTAAGAACAAGGGATTCTAGTAAGCTTGGCTTATGTGAATATGTATGTGATGTAGGTGGTATTTATGATCCTAACAAAAAGCTTTTCGATCATCATCAAGCAGAATATAAAGGTACATATAGTAGTGCTGGAATGATTTTAGAGTACTTGCTAAGAGAAAAGGTTATCAACAAGAAAGAATACTCTTTTTTCAATGAAAGCTTAGTCAAAGGGGTAGATGATTTTGATAATGGTAGAGCTCCAGGTCTTACTGGATATAGTTTTTTTTCACAAATCATTGCAAATTTTGCTCCTATCTCTTATGAAGCAAGTGCAGAAGAGGGGCAGATCGCATTTGATGCAGCATTTCAATTTACATATGGGCATTTAAGAAGGCTTTGGGATCGCTATAAATATAACCAAGATTGTAGAGATACAGTGCAAAATTGTATGAATTGCTCAAAAGAGTGTCTGGTGTTTGATAAAGCAATTCCTTGGCAGGATAGTTTTTTTGAGCTTGATGGAGAGAAACATTCTGCTAAGTTTGTTATTATGCCCTCTGGTACTCATTGGAAATTGCGCGGCATTCCACCTGATTCCGAACACCGCATGAGTGTTCGATTTCCTTTGCCTTTGGAATGGGCAGGGCTTTGCGATAATGATTTGAAGAGAGTGTCTGGTATTCAGGGGGCGATTTTTTGCCATAAGGGACGCTTTATTTCTGTTTGGGAATCAAAAGAAGATGCATTTAAGGCCTTAGAAAAGGTTTTGAAAGCTCAAAAGATGAGTTGATCATGAAAACAATTTTTGAGCGCATTATTGCAGGTGAGATTGATTCGGAAAAGGTTTTTGAAAATGAGCATATACTTGCCATCAAAGATATTTATCCAGTTGCACCCGTTCATATTTTAATTATGCCAAAGAAGCATTTTTCAAGTATTCAAGCAGTTGGAAAAGAGGATTTATGGCTGATTGGTGAAATCATGCGTGCTGTTCAAATTCTTGCTATGCAATTTAAAATAGTTGATAACTATAGAGTATTAACTAATAACGGTCATGAAGCTGGGCAGACCATCTTTCATTTACATTTTCATCTTATTGGTGGAAGATCTTTTGGTACACTTGGTTAAATGAAAAAACGAAATTTTTTTATTTTAGTTTCCTCTATATTTTTAGTTCTAGCTTGCATTAGTTTTTTTGGTTTACGAGAGCATTTTTTCCCCTCTTCTTATCGCTCTTTAGTAATGAATAATGCTCTGCAAGAAAAGATAGATCCTCTTCTTTTAGCTGCTCTGATCTACCGTGAAAGTGGTTTTAAGCAAGCAGCGGTCTCGTCTGCTGGAGCAATTGGTCTTATGCAAATACGGCCTACGACTATAAAGGAGCTTGCTCGGCTTAGAAAGATAACAAAGGATTCATATAACCGAGAAGATCTATTCTCTGCAGAAAAGAATATTCGTTTAGGAACCCTTTACATGAATGTTTTATTAGAAAGACTTTTTTCTATAGAAGAGAGAAAGATAAAAATTGATAGTTGGTATGCAGGAGATCCTACTAGAGTAATCTTAGCAAGTTACAATGCAGGTCCTACAGTTATTTTACAGCAGTGTTTGGATAAATGCTCTACAAAGGAAGAATATGAAAGAATATTGCAGCAAAAAAGGCCTACTACGATAAAGTATGCCAATGATATCTTGATGGTTCAAAAGGTACTTTGGATTACAAATAAGGTCTTGCCTTTATGAGTAATCAAAGATGGTTTATAGTCATGTGTTTCTGTTTTCCTCTATTATTATTTGCAGGAGTGCAGTCAGAAGAAGAGCGTTTATCAAGAAGAGTTTTTGCTTACTTGAAAATTGGGGAATATGATTGCGGTTTAAAGGAAGTTTATCAAGCACTTACCATAAATCCAAACTCACAATTGCTGCAAGAAGCACTGATAAGGCTTCTTGCAAAAAGTGGTAAAGAAAGAGAGTGTTATTTGGCATGGCAAAAATATCAGGCTTCTTTTACATCTCCTGAGCTAAGGAGAGATCTTTTGGAAGAGATGGCTTGGGGAACTTTATATAAAGGAATTTCTTCTCCAACATTGTATGCAAGGTTAATTGCTCTTGTGGGCTCTACAATCACACAAGATGCCTATGCAGTCTCCATCATGAAAAAATGTTTAAAAGATTCTAATTCACTTGTAAGGTGTGTGGCTGTCGAACTTTCATCACATTTAATGGATATGGTATTGCAAAAACAGGTTTTGTTTCTTTTAGAAAAAGACCCTGTATGGCAGGTACGCATGCAGGCAATTGATGCGGTTGGAGAGATGCAACTAAAAGAGGCTGAGGGTATATTAAAAAGGCTTCTTGCAAGTGAAAGTGCGACTGCGGAAGAAAAAGCACGCATTGTGGCTGCCATTGTAGGTATCTGTAAAGATGTTACTGCAAAAGAGGTTATTTATTTTGCAAGAAGTGATCGCTCTGGTTTGCGACTCCTTGCTTGCGCACTTGTTTTAGAATTAAACGATAAGGCCCATTTGGAACATATTGCCTTATTGGTCAATGACTCACATGCAGAAGTGCGCATTGCAGCTCTCAGTGTATTTGGGCTCATGCGTGTATCAGAAGTGGCTTCAAAAAAAGTTGTAGACCTTATCTACCCTTGTACTTTAGATATGGATTACCGAGTTGCAATTACAGCTTGCTGGCTTACTACACTGTTTGATCCACAAAAAGGAATGCAAACTTTTGCTCCTTGGCTATCTCATAAAAATCAAGAAATAAGAAGATTTGCAGCAGCAGCCCTTGGTAATACAGGAAAATATGGTGTTGAGCTTGCATCTAGATTTATGGTTGAAAGTAGAGATCCTTTTGTTCGTGTGCAACTTGCACTCGCATTAATTGGTCAAAGAGTAAGTGTAGAGCGTGCATGTAATGAAGTGTTTTGTTTTTTGAGTGAAAATAGGTCTCTTTTGATGTGGAATACCTCTTTGTCGCCACTATTTCGAGTACTTGCACCAAGTGATGTGAGGCATGAACCTGATATGATCCTTACTCCAGAAGCAATTGATCAAAAAGTGCATCTTGATTTGATACATGTTCTTGCTGTTTTAGAGTATCCAAGAACGATAGAAGTCTTAAAGAGATTTTTAAAGGAAAAAACATTTGGAATTACAGGTGTTGCAGCAACTGTTCTTTTGCAAGAATGTGATAGTGAGTCAGCTTTTTTAGTAAGAGAGTTATTGGGTGATAATGATCCTAAAATTCGTATACAAGCAGCTCTTGTACTTGGGATGTGGATTCATGATAAAGAAGCTGTTACAGTGCTCCAAGAAGCCTATCCTCAAGCAGACCGGGAGTTAAAAATAAAAATATTAGAAGCTATTGGCAATATTGGAGATCCATGCTCTACAGATTTTTTATTGCAAGCAATGCAAGATCCTTTTTTAGTGATACGCATTGTCGCTGCAGCTTCTCTGATACTTTCCCTAAACCATTAGTTTGTTAGAGTAGAAAATGGATTGTGGAATTTGTTGTAATCTTTTAAACTGCGCTCAAAAATGTCTATACACAAATCAATTATATTATGTTTAAGATAGCTGTTATATGTGGAGGTCCTTCTGCAGAGCGTGGAATTTCACTTAATTCTGCTCGTTCTATTCTGGATCACTTAAGCTCTAAAGATGTAAAAATAGTTCCTCTCTATGTGGATTGGAAGGAGCAGTTTTATGTCCTTACAGAGGCGCAACTCTATTCTAACACACCAGCAGATTTTGATTTTAAGCTTTCCAGAACTAGTAAGGCTTTAGATGAATTTTCTTTAAAAAAACTTTTCAGTGAAATAGATCTAGTCTTTCCTGTGATTCATGGATCTTTTGGAGAAGATGGTTCTCTTCAAAAAAAATTAGAAGAATATGATGTTCCATTTGTGGGTTCTTCGAGTGCTTCTTGCTCCAAAATGTATTTTAAAGATAGTTGCCAAGAGATATTAAAGCATGCCGGATTTGCAACGCTCGATTTTTTAGTGCTTCAAAGGGGGAAAGAGGAGAAAATAAGGGAATATGTAAGAGAAAAAGCTTTGGAGCGCTTCATTGTAAAACCAGTAGCTGGTGGTTCATCTGTTGGTGTTGCCTCTTTTTCAGATTCTCAAAAAGCTATTGAGTGGGCACAGAGTCTTTTTGAAAAAGGTTATTTAAAAGTACTTTTAGAGCCATTTTGTAAAGGGCGTGAGTTTACTGTTGTCATCATGCAGCAAGAAAATGGAAGCCCAAAGGCACTAACACCAACAGAAATTTCTATTAGTTATGACAATCATGAAATTTTTGATTTTCGAAAAAAATACCTTCCTACATCTGCGACAATGTATCATACGCCGCCTAGATTTCCAACAGACGTAACAAATGAGATCATGCATAAGGCAGAAGCAATTTTTAATCTATTTGAGATGCGAGATTTTGTTAGGATAGATGGATGGTTGATGGATGATGGAACTTTGCTTTTCACAGATATTAACCCTATTAATGGTTTGGAGCAAAATAGTTTCTTTTTTATACAAGCATCATTTTCTGGAATGACGCATAAAGAGGCTTTACAGCTTATTGTGAAAAATGCATGTGCGAGATATAAGCTTTCCATGAAAAACTCTTTACAAGAGGGCCAGTTAAATAAAAAACCTGTTTTTGTCCTGTTTGGAGGCAAAAATGCTGAGCGCCAGGTTTCTCTTATGAGTGGAACAAATGTTTGGCTAAAACTTTTAAATTCTCAGCACTTTCATGCTGAACCCTATTTTTTAGACTCTACAGGGGATGTATGGAGGGCTCCTTATCATTGTATTTTAAATCATACAGTGGAAGAGGTTTTGCAAAACTGTAGTGCGCTTAATGAGCAGAAATTCTCTCTAAATGATTTTCTTGCGGAAGCTGAGAGCAAGAAGGCTTTTGTTTTTATTGCACTTCATGGAGGAATGGGCGAGGATGGAACGCTTCAGCGTATTTTAGAAGAGCGCAATATTCTTTATAATGGATCGGATGCAGCCACTTCAAAGCTATGTATGGATAAGTATGAGACAGGAAAATGGATTGCTTCTTATGGTCATCCAGATATTGCATCTTTGCCAAAAATAAAGCTGAAAGAGGGGTATGATTGGGATCGGATTGTAAATGAGCTAGGCTCATCTGAGCTTATCATAAAACCTTGCTCAGATGGATGCTCTGCGGGTATTGTCTTGCTAAAGAGTCAAATGGATTTTGAGCGTTATTGTGCATATGTACACACGCACACATCAACGATTCCTGCAGGGACTTTTTCAAATCAAAAAGGATTGATTGAAATGCCTCTGGATCAATTTATGGAATACATTATAGAACCTTATATCGAAACAGATGAGATTTGTATTGAAAATGATGCTCTTTTGCACCGATTAAAAAAGGGATGGGTTGAGCTTACTGTGGGTGTATTAGAAGAAGGGGGGCATTGTAGGGCATTAAATCCAAGTATTACAATTGCAGAGGGTGCAGTTTTAAGTTTGGAAGAGAAGTTCCAAGGAGGCACTGGAATTAATATCACGCCTCCTCCAGAAGAAATTCTTTCTGCAGAAAAAGTGATTAAAGTTAAAAATTTAATCGAGCATGTTGCTAAGGCACTCAAAATTAGAAATTATGCTCGCATCGACATTTTTTTTAATCACCTAACGGAAAAAATGATCGTTATTGAAGTAAATACTCTCCCAGCCCTTACTCCATCGACTGTAATTTACCATCAAGCTTTGGCAGAACAGCCCTCTTTACCACCGACTGCTTTTTTGGAGAAACTCATCCTTTCTAAGTTTCACTCCTCTTGATTTAAATCGTAAAACGTACCATTCTCTTGGTCTGTATAATTTTTAATGTAAAGGTCGATGATGAGACTTAGTTGTGCTATAAAAGCTTTTTTTAGAGAGTTAAAAGCGCCTCAAAAAACAGAAGTTTTGGCAAAAGAAGAGAAGAAATTGGATAATTCTGAGCATTTGCGACTGCTCT
Source organism: Chlamydiales bacterium (assembly GCA_031292375.1). Lineage (NCBI taxonomy): Bacteria > Pseudomonadati > Chlamydiota > Chlamydiia > Chlamydiales > Chlamydiales bacterium. The sequence continues at coordinate 16,087 of JARLHF010000068.1, read as the reverse complement.
ATATTTTACAACATTCTTCTCGTATTGTGGATTTTTTAAAAGAAGATATTAGTGGTTATCAGGATGCAGAGGTAGGACTTGCCGTTCGGCAGATTCATGCAGAGTGTGCAAAAACATTGGAAGATCTTATTGTCATTCGCCCTCTCATGGATGCAAAAGAGGGTAGTGCGATGACTGTTCCCAAAGGGTATGATCCAGCTGAAATTAAGGTTACTGGGCGCGTGAAAGGAGAGCCTCCTTATAAAGGAGTACTTAGACATGCTGGTTGGAAGGCTCATAAGTTATCTCTTCCAAGACCAGTTGGAGAGGTAAGAAAGGACATATTGTGCCCTGCAGAAGTAGAGATTGTGAATTAGTTTATGAAGACAACGAATTATATAATAGGCATAGATCTTGGAACTACCAATTGTACGATGGCTTATACAAGTCTTGGAAGGGGTAAACATCCAGAAATTATACAGTTTCCTATCATGCAAATGAGTGCTTTTGGCGTACAAGAAGAGCATTTTTCACTGCCTTCCTTTCTTTATTTTCCTTTGGAAGAGGAAAAAGAAAAACATCTCTTTTTAGATAAAAAAGTTTCTGTTGGGATTTTAGCAAGAGAGCGTGGATCTGAAATTCCTGGAAGGGTAATTTCTTCTGCAAAGTCATGGCTCTGTCATGATGGTGTTCAAAGAAGAGATCCCTTATTGCCGTTAGATGCTGAAGATAATGCAATCAAGATAAGCCCTGTTGAGGCAATTACAGAGCTTTTAAAGCATCTTCAGGAAGTGTGGAATGTAAAATTCCCAGATGATCCTTTTAAAGAGCAAACGATTCTTATCACAGTCCCAGCATCGTTTGATCCGGCAGCAAGACAACTTGTAGAGGAATCTGCAAAGCTTGCAGATTATCCTGAGGTAATTCTTTTAGAAGAACCACAAGCAGCTTTTTACGCATGGCTTTGTAGAGAGAAAGAAGAGTGGAGAAGTAAGCTTGCAGTGGGTGATACGGTTCTTGTGGTAGATATTGGTGGGGGAACAAGCGATTTTAGTCTTATTCGAGCAGAAGATGATAAGGGTGATCTTATTTTGAAAAGGCTTGCTGTTGGCACACATCTTCTTTTGGGAGGTGATAATATGGACCTTTCTCTTGCCTACCTTGCAAAGCAGAAGTTAGAAGCTTCTAATAAGAGTATCGATAGTAGTCAGATGAGTGAGCTTGTACATCGTTGTAGATTTGCAAAAGAAGAGCTCTTAAAGCAAGGGGCTCTGGAAAAGGTTATTGTAGCGGTACAAGGAAGAGGAAGCAAGCTAATTGGAGGAAGCTGTAAAGTAGAGCTTTCAAGGGAAGAGATTTTAAAATATATTGTCGATGGATTTATGCCTCTTGTAGAACCAACAGAGCGCTCTCCTGTAGAGAAAAAACTTGGGATAAGACAGATTGGATTGCCCTACGCTCAAGACGCACGCATCTCTTGTCAGCTTGCTAAGTTTTTATCGATGACAGGTGAAAAAGAGAGCGCAAGCATGGATGAATTCATTTTACCAACAGCCATACTTTTCAATGGGGGTGCGCTAAAGGCAAATGCTTTGCAGGAACGGTTGATAGAATTACTAAATTCTTGGGCAAAAAATTTAAAGAAAAGTCCCATTAAGATATTAGATGGTGTAAATCTTGATTATGCTGTAAGCGTTGGATCTGTTTACTATGGGCTTTCAAGAGAAGGTACTGGTATACGCATTAGGGCAGGAATTAGTAGAAGTTATTTTATCGGTATAGAGAGCGCAGGTCTTGCAATTCCAGGGATTCAGCCTAAAGTAAAGGCACTGTGCGTAGCTTCTTTTGGCATGGAAGAGGGTGATAGTGTCGATATTACAGGTCAGGAATTTACATTGCTTTTAGGAGAATTAGCAAGTTTTCGTTTTTTTAGTCACTCCACGGAGAAGTTCTCTAATGGTTTAGCGCCAACTCCAGGTGTTTTGCTTGCTGAGTGCTTAGATGAGCTAAGAGAGTTACATCCCATTGAAACATTATTAGATAAACAAGGAATAGAAGGCTCGCTTGTGAGAGTTACTTTGAGCTCTAAGGTGACAGAGCTAGGTAGCTTTCAGCTCTGGTGTAGAGCACAAGATGGTCGTAAGTGGAAGCTTGAATTTGATATTAGATGATATACACAAACAAGCTCAAAAATCAATCCTTAAGCTTGTTTGTGTATATAACGCAAGGCTTCTTGTTTCATTTTAAGGTGCAAACTTGCAAGTCCATTAGACCTACTTGGAGATAAGCTAGATGTAATACCAATCTCTTCTAGGTAAGTAGGAGGGCATTTAAGTATGACTTCTGGTTTTTCGCCGCTATATACTTCTGTTAAAAGTACAGCAAGTCCTGCAGAGATGAGAGCATCCGATTCTGTTTCAAAATAGACAAGACCATCTTTTAAATAGCTTCTAAGGTACATTTTGCTTTGGCATCCTTTGACAAGGCTCTCCTCTGTTTTTAAGGATGGATCGAGTTTGGCTTGATTTTTTCCAAGATCCATTATCAAATTATATTTTTCTTCAGGAGTTTCAAGATGGAAAAACTTTTTTTTAATTCCATCCTGTTTTTTTAAGCAAGATTCATACATGAGTTGTAGGTTCATTTTTGGTAATCGGTAGAGATTATGCAAGCTTTTACAGCAAGAAGTCAATAGTTATGCAAATTTTACGAAAAATGTTGACATTAACAGAGGCATTCTGTTTTATTGGTACAATTAAAATTGCGCTGATAATCTGTAAAAATAATTCTGAGTTTCCTTTGATCTATGGCTAAAGAAGATACAATAAAAATTGATGGTACTGTTAAAGAGCTACTTCCCAACATGACTTTTCGCGTATTATTGCAAAATGGCTTGGAAGTTTATGCCCATTTATGTGGGAAAATGCGAATGAGAAATATTCGTGTTTCTGTTGGAGATGGTGTCACTGTTGAGATGTCTCCTTACGACCTGACAAAGGCCAGGATTACTTACCGAAAATAACTAATAATTACATAGATGAAGAATCTTTATTGATTTTTTTTCCCTGTCTTTAGTAGAATCGGTCCCTTTGATGAGTAATTTGAAAGTAATATGCCCAGATAGCTCAGGGGTAGAGCACTTGCATGGTAAGCAAAAGGTCGTAGGTTCAATTCCTATTCTGGGCAGAAGCTTACGTTAATAAACTGTAGATTGATCCTAATGGAGGATGCATAATGGCAAAAGAAGCGTTTAAGAGGAACAAACCTCACGTAAATATTGGAACGATTGGGCACGTAGACCACGGTAAAACCACTCTTACTGCTGCAATTACTAAAGTTCTTGCTGAAGAGACCGGTTCGAAGTATAGAGATTATGCCTCGATTGACAACACACCAGAAGAAAAAGCTCGTGGTATCACGATCAACTCAACACACGTAGAATACGAAACAGCTGCTCGCCACTATGCGCACGTAGACTGTCCAGGACACGCCGACTATGTTAAAAACATGATTACAGGTGCTGCACAAATGGATGGTGCGATTCTTGTAGTGGCTGCAACGGATGGTGCGATGCCTCAAACAAAAGAACACATCTTGCTTGCTCACCAAGTAGGTGTTCCTGCTATCGTTGTATTCCTCAACAAAGTAGATATGGTTAGTGAAGAAGATCAAGAGCTTATTGAACTTGTTGAAATGGAACTTACAGAGCTGTTAGAAGCCAAAGGTTACAAAAACGCTCCAATTATCAGAGGATCTGCTCTTAAAGCTCTAGAAGGTGACCCAAAATACGTAGAGTCCATTAAGTTGTTAATGAAAACAGTTGATGAGCAAATCCCAACACCAACAAGAGAAATTGACAAGCCTTTCCTTATGCCAATCGAAGACGTGTTCTCCATTTCTGGAAGAGGAACCGTTGCAACAGGTCGTTGTGAAAAAGGTGTCATTAAGATTAACGATAAATTGCAATTAGTAGGACTTCGTCCAACAAAAGAAACTGTTGCAACAGGCATAGAGATGTTCAATAAACTATTGGACGAAGCTCGTGCTGGTGATAATGTTGGTATCCTTCTTCGCGGTGTTAACAAAGATGATATCGAAAGAGGAATGGTTCTTGCGGCACCTGGTACATGTACGCCTCATACGAAGTTTAAAGGTACAGTTTATGTGCTGACCCAACAAGAGGGTGGCCGTCATAAGCCGTTCTTTAGTGGATATCGTCCACAATTCTATTTCCGCACAACGGATGTAACTGGAACAGTTACTCTTCCAGAGGGCGTAGAAATGGTGATGCCAGGCGATAACGTTGAGCTTATTGGCGAACTGATTAGCCCAATTGCTATGGAAGAAGGTATGCGCTTTGCTATCCGTGAGGGTGGTCGCACTATCGGTGCTGGAACCGTTACTAAGATCTTGCAATAAAGTAAATGTTGGAACCCATAAATTTTTATGGGTTCCGGTGCATATTGGGTGTGTAGCTCAGCTGGTAGAGCAGCGATCTCCAAAGTCGCCGGTCGGGGGTTCAAATCCCTCCGCACTCGAAAAGTTTTTTGCATTTCTTTTTTGCGCTTTTTTGCGCCTTTTTTGCGTTAATTGATAACTTTTAATGTAGAGTTTTAAGACAGAGATTTTAGCGAATCAGGGATTGTGATGAATATGGAAGTAAAGAATACGGCTTCAGCCAAGCCCGCACAAATAGATGGCAAAAAAGTCATTCACTTTTTTGGTGATGTTAAAAAAGAGTTTAAGAATATTGATTGGACTCATAAGGACGAACTTACTGTTTATACAAAGGTTGTAGTAGGTGCTACATTTTTGTTTGGAATGTTTATTTATCTAATTGATCTGGTCATTCAAGGCAGTTTGTCGGGAATGGGACTTTTTATGAAGCTCTTTGGGGGTTAAAGGTTTAATCGTAATGAACAATTGGTATGTAGTACAAGTTTTATCGACACAAGAGAAGAAAGTTAAGAAATCTCTAGAAGACTTTAGAAATAACAGTGGAATGAGTGAGTTTATTGAGCAGGTTCTAGTACCTACAGAAAATGTTTCTGAGGTTAAAAAAGGCCAGCAAAAGATCACTGAAAAAAGAATATGGCCAGGTTATTTGCTTATAAAAATGACGCTCAACGATGATTCTTGGATGTATGTTAAGAACACTCCTGGAGTAATTGATTTTCTTGGTGGAGAGGCTCCTACAGCTTTGTCTGAAGAAGAAGTTCAAAGCATTTTGAGAGATCTAGACGATAAGAAAAAACGTGTAGTGCAAAAACATAAGTTTGAAATTGGCGATAGAGTAAAGATTAATGATGGTGTTTTTGTTAATTTTGTTGGAACAGTAACTGAAGTTTTCCATGATAAGGGAAGATTAAGTGTGCTTGTAACCATATTTGGTAGAGAAACACGAGTAGACGATTTGGAATTCTGGCAAGTTGAAGAAGTTGCAGAAGACTCAGATTTGGGCTAGTTGTCATAAAGAAAGTATCGCAAAGAAGATAAAGTATAAAATATAAGGAAGTGGGTGATCATGGCAAAAAAAATCGTAAAGATCATCAAATTGCAAATACCTGCCGGAAAAGCAAACCCGGCGCCACCAATTGGACCTGCGCTTGGTTCTGCTGGTGTAAATATTATGGCGTTTTGTAAAGAGTTTAATGCTAAGACTCAAGATAAGGCGGGTGATGTATTGCCTGTTGTTATAGAGGTTTTTTCCGATAAGACGTTTGCATTTATTACAAAACAGCCGCCAGTTACGGGTTTAATAAAGAAAGAAGCGGGTGTTACATCCGGATCAAAGGTTCCCAACCGTGACAAAGTTGGAAAGTTGACTTTAAGTCAAGTAGAGGCCATTGCCTTGAAGAAGTCTGTTGACATGAATGCTCGTAGCAAAGAAGCCGCGATGCAGATGGTAATGGGTTCTGCAAGATCTATGGGCATCGATATTGTCGGAAAATAGTAAACAAGTAAATCAAGTTTAAGGTCTTTCTTGAGGTCTTAAACATGCAAATTACAGTGAGAATTAATGGGTCGTAAAAGTAAACGAATTCGGGAGATAGCCTCTAAAATAGACTTACAAAAAGCCTATACATTAGACGACGCTATCGATATTTTAAAAAATTGTCCACCAGTCAAATTTGATCAGACTGTGGAAATTTCCCTGAAAATGGGTGTTGACCCGCGCAAGTCCGATCAGCAAGTAAGAGCGACTGTGTCCTTACCGAATGGCACAGGAAAAACTTTGAGAGTCCTTGTTTTTGCAAGAGGTGACAAAGTTCAAGAGGCCCTTGCAGCTGGCGCAGACTATGCGGGAAATGACGATCTTCTCAACCAGATTGCAGGAGGTTGGACAGACTTTGATGCTGTTATTGCAACGCCTGACATGATGAGAGAAGTTGGTAAATTGGGTAAAGTACTTGGGCCAAGAGGTTTGATGCCGACTCCCAAAGCTGGTACAGTAACAACAGATGTTGCCAAGGCGATTAAAGAGCTTCAGGCAGGAAAGGTAGAATTTAAACTAGACAGACACGCAGTAATTAGCAATGCTGTTGGTAAGATATCTTTTGAAAGAATGCATCTAGTTGAGAATATCAGAGCTTTGCTAATGGCAATATTGCGTGCAAAACCAGCTGGTGCTAAGGGACAATACCTACAGTCAATGTATGTATCTTCTACTATGGGACCTGGTTTGAGAATCGCTGCTACTGAATTACCTGTAACATAAAAGGAGTGATGAGATTATGAGAGCAGAAAAACAACTCCTTTTAGATGAGATTAAAGGCAAAATAAATAAGTCAAATTCTTTTATTTTGACAAAGTATACAAGTCTTAAGGCTAATTCATCTTGTAGCTTCCGCAATGAACTTGCAAAAGTTGGTGCTGAACTAGAAGTTGTGCGTAAGCGAGTTTTTGTAAAAGCTGCAGGATCTCTTGGGATTTTACTTGATGTAAAAGACCTTGAGGGACATATTGGCGTCATTTTCAGCGAAAGTGATCCGATTGAAGCTACAAAAGTTGCTATGCAATATGGTCAGAGTAATGAGAAAGCAATTCAAGTTATTGGCGCGCGCTTAGATGGTAGACTCTACCATGCGGCTGATGTAGAAAAGCTTTCTAAACTACCGGGTAAAGATGAGATGAGAGCTGAGCTCCTTGGACTTTTCGAAGCTCCAATGGCACAGACTCTGGCAGTTATGGAGGCTTTGTTGAGCAGTGTGATTTATTGTTTGGATAATAAAAGCCAGCAAAGCTCTTAAGACAAAAAAAGTTCATTATCAAAATATCTTGCAAATTTAAAGAGGTAAATGTGGAAAAACAAGCACTTGTTGAAGCACTTAGTAAGTTAACAGTACTAGAAATGTCCGAGCTAAAAGTAGCTTTGGAAGAAAAATGGGGCGTAAAAGCAGCGGCAGCAGCAGTTGCAGTTGCAGCAGCTCCTGCACAAGGTGCAGCAGCACCAGCAGCTGCGGAAGCAACTGAATTTGAAGCAAGTCTGGAAGAATGTCCTGCTGATAAAAAAATTGGCGCAATTAAGGTGATCCGTGAATTGACAGGTCTTGGCTTAAAAGAAGCGAAAGATCTTGTTGAGGGAGCTCCAAAAGTTGTTAAGACAGGAGTTGCAAAGGCAGAAGCAGAAGATATTGTTAAGAAATTAGTTGCGGCTGGCGCAAAAGCAACGATGAAGGGTTTATAATCATTTAAGGTTGCAACTTATGGTTAACTTTTATTTTAGCACAGATTGTTTCTGTTAAAAATTAAGCTAGCCATAACTTAAGTCTTGGGTACCAGTAGGGCGTTCAGTAAAATGGATAGGCACTACTAGTACCCTTTGTTAATATCAATCTATTCAAACCAGCCGTCATAGGGGACCTTTCGTCATGCTTAAAAGACCACCTCAAAGGGTCGGATTCATCGAAAAGGAAGAGATCATTGATCTACCTAATTTGATAGAAGTCCAAATCAAATCGTATAATCAGTTTCTGCAGGCAGACAGGTTTGCGGATGAACGTGAAAATTTAGGTCTGCAAGAAGTCTTTACTGAAGTTTTTCCTATAAAGTCTTACGATGAAAAAACTGTACTAGAATTTTTGTCCTATAATTTAGGCGTTCCGAAATATACACCTGAAGAATGTATACGTCGTGGGATTACCTACAATGTTACTCTCAAAGTGAAGTTTCGCTTGACTGATGAGACCGGAATTAAAGAAGAAGAAGTGTACATGGGTACGCTACCTGTTATGACAGAAAAAGGTACTTTTGTCATTAATGGTGCTGAGCGTGTTGTTGTTTCGCAATTGCACAGATCTCCTGGTATTTCTTTTGAACAAGAACGACATGCAAAAGGGATTACGCTTTATTCTTTCCGCATGATTCCCTACAGAGGAAGTTGGTTAGAAGCTTCTTTTGATATTAATGACCTTGTTTACATCTATATAGATCGTAAAAAACGGCGCAGAAAAATATTAGCGACTACATTTATTAGGACCTTGGGATATTCAACAGATGCTGATATTATCGAAGAGTTCTTTAGTACTTGCAAGATTAAGTTTAAATCTGAAAAAGACTTTGTGAAGCTTGTTGGAAAGATCCTAGCAGAAGATGTTATTGATGAAGAAAGTAATGTAATCTTTGGAAAAGCTGGAGAAAAGCTTACAACTGCAATGTTAAAGCGAATGATGGATGCAGGTATCGGTGTTGTGCGTATTGCTGAAGATGCTGATGAGACCAGTCCTATCATTAAGATGCTTGCTAAGGATACAACAGATTCCTATGAGTCTGCATTAAAAGATTTTTATAGAAAAATTCGTCCAGGTGAACCTGCAACGATTGCAAATGCCAGATCTGCAATTATGCGGCTTTTCTTTGATCCTAAACGTTACAATTTAGGTCGTGTGGGACGTTATAAGTTGAATCGAAAGCTCGATTTTGATGTGAATGAGGAAGAGCTTAAGATTGTTACATTGAAAAAAGAAGATGTGATTGGTGCATTAAAGTATTTAGTTCGTCTAAAGAAGGGCGATGAAAATGCCAACATTGATGACATCGATCATCTTGCCAACAGACGAGTTAGATCTGTGGGTGAACTTATCCAAAATCAGTGCAGAGTTGGTCTTGCGCGTATGGAAAGAATTATTAGAGAACGTATGAATCTCTTTGATTTCTCTTCTGATACGCTTACTCCAGGAAAGATTGTTAGTGCAAAAGGGCTTGCTGGGGTCTTAAAGGACTTTTTTGGAAGATCACAATTATCGCAATTTATGGATCAAAATAATCCTGTTGCAGAACTTACGCATAAAAGGCGTCTATCTTCTCTAGGACCAGGTGGTCTAAACCGAGACAGAGCAGGTTTTGAAGTACGTGACGTTCATACAAGTCACTATGGGCGTATTTGTCCTATTGAAACACCAGAAGGTCCAAACATTGGTTTGATCACTTCATTGTCTGCTTTTGCAAAGATTAATGAGTTTGGTTTTATTGAAACACCTTATCGTATTGTAAAAGAAGGGGTAGTTACAGATGAGATCGAATACATGACAGCGGATCTTGAAGAGCGTTGTGTTGTAGCTCAAGCATCAGCACCACTTGACAAGTACAATATGTTTGCAGAGCCCTCGGTGCTGGTCCACTATAAAGGTGAGTTTATTGATGTAGATAGTGCTCGTGTGACTCACATGGATGTATCTCCAAAACAACTTGTTTCTATTGTTACGGGCTTAATACCCTTTTTAGAGCATGATGATGCCAACAGAGCTTTGATGGGATCGAATATGCAGCGTCAGGCAGTTCCTTTGTTAAAAACGGATTCTCCGGTTGTAGGTACAGGCTTGGAAGCAAGGGCTGCTAGGGATTCTGGAGCTGTGGTTATTGCACAGGAAGATGGAGTTGTTGAGTATGTCGATGGTTTTAAAATTGTCATATCTCCAAAAGTAAATCCTGTCGATAAGAAGACTTATCATTTGAAGAAGTTTTTACGCTCAAACTCTGGAACATGCATTAATCAACAACCACTTTGCTTTGTTGGGGATGAGGTTCAAGCAGGGGATGTGATTGCAGATGGACCTGCAACAGATAGAGGCGAGATCGCTCTTGGAAAAAATGCTCTTGTAGCTTTTATGCCATGGTGTGGTTACAACTATGAGGATGCGATCCTTATATCTGAAAAGTTGCTTCGTGAAGATTACTATACCTCTATCTATATCGAAGAGTTCGAGCTTACTGCTCGTGATACTAAGCTTGGTAAGGAAGAGATCACAAGAGATATTCCTAATGTTTCCGAAGAAGCGCTTGCAAATTTGGGAGAAGACGGAATTATCCGTATTGGTGCTGAAGTTAAACCAGGGGATATCCTAGTTGGCAAGATTACACCAAAATCAGAAACGGAGCTTGCGCCTGAAGAGAGACTTTTAAGAGCCATTTTTGGTGAAAAAGCTGCAGATGTCAAGGATGCATCGCTTACAGTCCCTCCTGGAACTGAAGGGGTCGTTATGGATGTCAAAGTCTTTAGTAGAAGAGATCGCCTTTCTAAAACGGATGATGAACTTGTTGAAGAAGCGAGCCGTTTAAAAGATATGCAAAAAGAGTACAGAGCGCGTCTTTTCGAATTGCAAATTGAAAGACATGAACGCTTGGGAGCTCTTTTGTTAGATGAGGCTGCACCTGGAGCAATCGTTCAGAGGAAAACTGCCGAAGTGCTAGTTCCTGAGGCTGTACTCATTACACAAGAGTATATAGAAACGATCGAATTGCAAAATGCAGAAGATTTAATTATGCCAGAAAATGAAGTGTATATGGCACTTCGTAAAATTCTTCTGGACTACGAAGTTGCAGTACAAACCCTTGAACAGCAGCAGAAAACTGAAGTTGAGTTTATGCGTAAAGGTGATACAGACTTAGATCCTGGAATTATTAGACAGGTAAAAGTGTATATTGCTTCTAAGCGTAAGCTACAAGTGGGTGATAAGATGGCTGGACGTCACGGTAACAAAGGGGTTGTTTCCAAGATTGTTCCTGAAGCTGACATGCCATTCTTGGGTACTGGTCAATCTGTTGAGATTATATTGAATCCTTTGGGTGTGCCTTCTCGTATGAACATGGGACAACTGCTTGAAACGCACCTTGGTTATGCAGCTAAAAAGGCTGGTATCTATGTTAAGAGTCCAGTTTTTGAGGGCTTCCCAGAAGATAAAATTTGGGAGATGATGGCAGAACAAGGTTTGCCAGTAGATGGCAAGAGCTATCTTTACGATGGACGAAATGGTGAGCGTTTCGATAACAAGGTTGTAGTTGGCTATATCTATATGCTCAAACTTAGTCACTTGGTTGCCGATAAGATTCACGCACGTTCTATCGGTCCTTATTCTCTTGTTACGCAACAACCCCTTGGCGGTAAAGCTCAGATGGGTGGTCAGCGTTTTGGAGAGATGGAGGTGTGGGCACTTGAAGCTTATGGAGCTGCACACCTGTTACAGGAGATGTTGACTGTTAAGTCAGATGATGTTGCTGGTCGTACTTGGATCTATGAGTCGATTGTTAAAGGAGAAAACTCTTTGAAGGCCGGTATTCCTGCCTCGTTTAATGTACTTGTAAAAGAAATGCAGGGGCTTGGCTTGGATGTTCGTTTGAAGAGCGTTCAAGAGGAAAAGACTGTTTCATTGTAATTAGGAGAAGAAAATGGTAGGGACGTTCGACGATCACCATGATGTCCAACATAAAAAGTCTGGTAGCAAAAAAGCATCGTTAGATGCTGGTGCTGAGGACAGATTTGAAAAGCGAAGAGGTTCACATCACAACCATCATATGGGTCCTGATGATGAATTGCAGGAAGCTCAATTTGATATGTTAACGATATCCATTGCTTCTGATTCTGTAATTCGTGATCAGTGGTCAAGGGGTGAAATTAAGAAACCAGAAACGATCAACTATCGTACATTCAAGCCAGAAAAGGGCGGCCTTTTTTGTGAAAAAATCTTTGGTCCGACTAAGGATTGGGAATGCGCTTGCGGTAAGTACAAGAAGATCAAGCACAAGGGCATAGTCTGTGATAGATGCGGTGTTGAAGTTACTCTTTCTAAAGTAAGAAGAGAGCGCATGGCCCACATTGAGCTTGCAGTGCCTGTCGTGCATATCTGGTTCTTTAAGACGATGCCATCGAGGATTGGAAATATTCTGGGCATGTCTTCTGCAGATCTTGAGAGAGTGATTTACTACGAAGAGTATATTGTTGTTGATCCTAAGCATACAGAACTTGAGAAAAAGCAGTTGCTTAACGATGTTCAGTATCGAGAAGCCCAAGAAAAATGGGGACGTGATGCTTTCGTTGCAAAGATGGGTGGTGAGGCAATTCATGATCTTTTGCAAAGAGAAGATCTTCAAGCTCTTCTTTTTGAGCTGAAAGATAAGTTGCGCAAAACAAAATCGATGCAAGCAAGGATGAAGCTTGCAAAGCGTTTAAAAATCGTTGAGAGCCTTGTTTCTTCTCCAAATAAGCCCGAGTGGATGGTCATGGACCAAGTTCCTGTGATTCCACCTGATTTAAGACCACTTGTTCCCCTAGATGGCGGAAGGTTTGCAACATCTGACTTGAACGACCTATACAGACGCGTCATCAACCGCAATAATCGTCTTAAGGCTATTTTGAAGCTTAAGACGCCTGATGTGATTGTTCGCAATGAAAAGAGAATGTTACAAGAGGCTGTGGATGCCTTGTTTGACAATGGAAGACATGGCCATCCTGTGATGGGTGCTGGCAATCGTCCTCTAAAATCATTGTCAGAGATGCTAAAAGGTAAGCAAGGGCGTTTCCGCCAGAACTTGCTTGGAAAGCGCGTTGACTATTCTGGCCGTTCTGTGATTATCGTAGGTCCTGAGCTTAAGTTCAATCAGTTTGGTCTACCAAAAGAGATGGCTTTAGAGCTATTTGAGCCCTTTATTGTAAAGCGTTTAAAAGACTTAAATTATGTCTATACAATTCGCTCTGCAAAGAAGATGATTCAAAGAAAGGCTCCAGAGGTTTGGGATGTTCTTGAAGACGTTATTAAGGGTCACCCAGTGCTGTTAAACAGGGCACCTACGCTTCATAGACTGGGTATTCAAGCGTTTGAGCCTGTACTTATTGAAGGTAAAGCACTTCGTATCCATCCTCTCGTATGTACGGCTTTTAATGCGGACTTTGACGGAGACCAAATGGCAGTTCACGTGCCACTCTCTGTAGAAGCCCAGTTGGAAGCAAAATTATTGATGATGGCGCCTGACAACATTTTCTTACCATCATCTGGTAAACCTGTTGCGGTTCCCTCACAAGATATGACACTTGGTCTTTATTATCTTATGCTTGACCCTCTCTACCTACCAGAAGAGCATGGTCTAAAAACTAAGGTTTTTAGAGATACAGAAGAGGTTTTATTAGCGCTGTCTGCAGCAGGAGGCTTTTTAGAAACGGCGCCTTTGAAAAAGGGCCTATATTCTAGAGTAGAAGACCTTGGAAGGGGTTTACATATCCATGAAAAGATAAAGTTGCGCTTGGAAAATGGTATCATTGAAACTACTCCAGGAAGAGTTGTGTTTAACACAATTGTTCCAAAAGAACTTGGTTTTCAAAATTACAGCCTTCCTAAAAAACGCATGAGTCAACTTGTACTCGAATGCTACAAAAAAGTAGGTCTTGAGGCAACAGTGCGTTTCTTGGATAACTTAAAGAATTTAGGTTTTGCAGAAGCTACAAAAGCAGCTCTTTCTATGGGTATTTGCGATGTGCGCATACCGCCTACTAAGGTAGCAGTTTTAGAAGCGGCTCATAAGAAAGTTGCTATTGTTAAAAAGCAATATGAAGATGGTATTATTACAGATGGTGAGCGTCACTCTAAGACGATTAGCATTTGGACAGAAGTTTCTGATGTATTATCAGAAGAATTGTTTAAATTAATATCAGGTGTTGAGGATTGCAAGCTTAATCCATTGTTCTTAATGATGGACTCTGGTGCAAGGGGTAACAAATCTCAGATTAAGCAGCTTGGTGCGCTTCGTGGTTTGATGGCAAATCCATCGGGAGAAATTATTGAGTCACCTATTACCTCTAATTTTAGAGAGGGATTGACAGTACTTGAATACTTTATTTCTTCTCACGGTGCTCGTAAGGGTCTTGCCGATACAGCTCTTAAAACAGCTGACTCTGGTTACCTTACAAGAAGACTTGTGGATGTAGCTCAAGATGTGATTATCATGGAAGAGGACTGCGGTACTCTCAATGGTATTGAAGTCTCTGCGATTAAGCAAGGTCAAGAAGAGCTTCTTCCTCTCAAAGATAGAATTTTTGGAAGAACACTTTGTGACGACATTTATTTGCCAGGTGATAAGACAAAATTGCTTGCAAAGAGTGGGGATACATTGACGGTGATTCAAGCAGAGGCTGTTGATGACTCTGGTATTGAGCTTGTCAAAATTCGCTCAGTTCTTACTTGTGAAAGTAAGAGAGGTGTCTGTGCTAAATGTTACGGCTTGAATCTTGCAAATGGAAGAAATGTAGGGCTTGGAGAGGCTGTTGGTATTATTGGTGCACAGTCAATTGGTGAGCCAGGAACTCAGCTTACAATGCGTACATTCCACTTGGGTGGTATTGCATCTGCAGGACTATCTCCAGAGCTTATCACAGAAGAAGCGGGTGTCTTAATCTATACAGATTTGCGCACCGTTGAAAATGAAGAGGGGCACTGGTTAGTTCTCAATAAAAATGGTCTTTTACATATTGTAAAAGATGAACAGAGAACGTTAGAAGAGTATAAGAAGCTTCTAAGAACTAAGTCCATAGAGCCTTTACAGACGTTTTCTGCAGAACTGGGCACTAAGATTTTATTGCCAGATGGCTCTCATGTTAAAGTGGGAACAAAAGTTGCTGAGTGTGAGCAACATAATATTCCGATCATTTGCGATAGACCAGGTTATGTTAAATATGAAGACTTAGTAGAGGGTATCTCAACAGAAAGAGATGTTAACAAGCAAACAGGACAAGTTGAGTTAGTTGTAAAGCAACATAGAGGGGAACTTCATCCTCAGATTGTAATTTACGCTGATAAAGACTGCACTGAACTTGTTGGAACTTATGCGATCCCATCAAGTGCGATCATTTCTGTATCTGAGGGACAACATGTGTCAGCAGGGCGCTTACTTGCAAGACTGCCACGTGGTGCAATCAAAACAAAAGACATCACTGGAGGCCTTCCTCGTGTTGCTGAGCTTTTTGAAGCACGTAAGCCAAAAGATGCAGCAGAGATTGCTAAAATTGATGGTGTTATTGATTTCAGAGGTGTTCAGAAAAACAAACGTATTGTAGTTGTCGTCGACGAAGTGTCTGGTATGGAAGAGGAACATCATATTACTAAGCACTTGATTGTTCAAAGGGGCGATCACGTAATAAAAGGACAACAGCTTACAGATGGCCTTGTTGTGCCACATGAAATACTTGATATTTGCGGTGTAAGAGAACTTCAAAAGTACTTAGTAAACCAAGTGCAAGAAGTGTATCGTCTTCAAGGTGTGGACATCAATGATAAGCACATTGAAATTATTGTGCGTCAGATGCTGCAAAAAGTGCGTGTTCTTGACCCAGGTGATACAACTCTGCTCTTTGGTGAAGAGGTGACTAAGAAAGAATTTTACGAAGAAAATCGTAAGGTCATTGAGGAGGGCGGTAAGCCTGCGCAAGCAGCTCCTGTGCTTCTTGGTATTACGAAAGCTTCTTTGGCAACAGAGTCATTCATGTCAGCAGCTTCCTTCCAAGATACAACACGCGTCCTTACAGACGCTGCTTGTGGTGGTAAGAAAGACCTTCGAAGAGGTCATAAGGAGAGCATTATTATGGGACAAATCATTCCAAGTGGTACAGGCTTTGAGCGCTACCGCGAAGTTCGCAAACTTAGCGAGCTTGACCTGGATGATGAACTCCTTTTTGACTTCACGGCTTAAAGTATTCGCCCCCTAGGGAGAATGCCACCTAGGGCGATGCCCTAGGCTATTATAACGCAGGGTTTCACCCTGCAAATCATATCGTTCCTAGGGCGATGCCCTAGGCTATTATAACGCAGGGTTTCACCCTGCAAATCATATCGTTCCTAGGGCGATG
>JARLHF010000067.1 GCA_031292375.1 Chlamydiales bacterium | reverse complement strand
TCTCAGGGCGAATGCCCTGAAATATAAAAGCCTGAGGCTGTCCGACCTAAGCACATAGGTTACACTTTAACCCATGTGCTTAGGTCGAACAATAATGCAGGGCTTCACCCTGCAAATCACATTCTGAATCTCACCTGGGGCGTTGCCCCAGGCTTTTATAGGTCAGGCTTTCAGCCTGAATATTACTTACAATCATGTCTGTGTTCTCAGGGCGAATGCCCTGAAATATAAAAGCCTGAGGCTGTCCGACCTAAGCACATAGGTTACACTTTAACCCATGTGCTTAGGTCGAACAATAATGCAGGGCTTCACCCTGCAAATCACATTCTGGATCTCACCTGGGGCGATGCCCCAGGCTTTTATAAGTCAGGCTTTCAGCCTGAATATTACTTACAATCATGTCTGTGTTCTCAGGGCGAATGCCCTGAAATATAAAAGCCTAGGGCATCGCCCTAGGATATGCCCATAAATATTTTGCAGGGTGAAGCCCTGCGTTATAAAAGCCTAGGGCATCGCCCTAGGATATGCCCATAAATATTTTGCAGGGTGAAGCCCTGCGTTATAAAAGCCTAAGGCATCGCCCTAGGATATGCCCATAAATATTTTGCAGGGTGAAGCCCTGCGTTATAAAAGCCTAGGGCATCGCCCTAGGAAAACTTTGTTCTAGAGCACTCACCATAGCTAAAAAGTCTTTTGTATCCAAAGAGAGTTCCTTCATCTTTGCTTTAAGCAAGAAAATTTCTTCATGAAACAATTTTGTAGCCGGCTTTAGCCCTATAACAGAAGCTAGATTAACTTCTCTTTCTTGAGTGTTATCTTGCGCTATATCATCCAAATCATCAGCTATTTGAAAAGCCATGCCCCAATGATAAGCAACTTGTTTTACGATAGAAATTTTTTTAAGATCTCCACCACCAAAAATCCATCCAAGCACAAATGCCACTTCAAAAAGAGTTACGGTTTTTTTGTTCAAAATTTCTTTAAGAGTATCTACATCTTGATTAGGTGGATATAAATCAAGAAATTGTCCACCTGTTGCCCCTAAAATACCTGTATTTTGCGTTGCATTTTCTATAGCCAAAAGAAAGGCCTTTTCAGCCCCTTCTTTCATTATTACTGCATTCTTATAGATAGACCTATAGCCAGCCGAAATAAGAGCATACGATGCAAGTAAAGCAGTTGCTTCGCCAAAAGCTTTATGCAATGAAGGTTTATTGCGTCTTAAATCATCATTGTCCATACAAGGAAAATCATCTGCGATCAAAGAAGCTGTATGAAAAAACTCCACTGCTAAAGCAGCGTCTGAAACATCACAATTTTTACCAATAGCTTTTGCACAGAGCAAAACAATTACCGGACGAAAGCGCTTTCCACCATTAAGAAGTGCATAAGCACAAGCTTCTTTTAATTTCGTATCCGCGCCAAAAGTAAGTAATTCATCATGAATTTTTTTTTCAACAACACATTTGTGTTCATCTAGGATTTTGAAAATTTCAGAATAATTAGGCTGCATAAATATTAAAATGGTGTTGTTAAAATGGTTGTAGATGGTTTTACAAACATTCTTGTTGGAATAAACCCTCCAAAATTTGTACAAGGATAACACATTACACTCTTACCCATCAAAGTTCCCGGATTTGTAACGGCATTACAACCCGTTTGTGAATGATCGCCAATGATGACACCCATTTTTTTTAAATTTGTTTTAAATTTTTTCCCTTCATAATGAACAATTATTTGCTCACGATCAAGGCGCAAGTTAGCGCATATTGTACCAGCACCCAAGTTTACATGGTTACCAAGAATAGAATCACCAATATAAGCAAAATGACCTGCCACTGCATGATTTAGTAAAATAGAGTGTTTAACTTCTGTATCATGACCAATAACACAATCATCTCCAGCAATTAAAGATCCTCTTATATATGCCCCATGCCTTATGCTACAATTTTTTCCGATGATACAAGGTCCTTTTATATAAGAGCCAGGCTCAACAATTGTACCTTGACCAATACTAATTAAATCTTTGTTGACAAGGTAAGCTCCATCTGGAATAGGTACCTCAATATTACCTAAAGAATAATTTTTAAAATAAGTATCAATATTTAAAAGCGCCTTCCAGACATAATCAATAGAATCAAAAAGAGCTTTATGAGTATACGAATCTAAAGAAAAAAAGTAATTTGATTCAAAATTCATAGAATTATTTTAGGTTGATAAATTCACATCATGAGGATAGGACTAATCCATGAAATTTTCAAGGTGAATAATAGAATAATAGATAATATATCTAAATGTTTCTTCTTCTTTTATGACTGTGGATTTGTTCATATTCTTGAACTTGTTTGTGTACATACCGTTGTCGATAAGATGTTGATTAGCTGTATATAAATGATCGGTTTTCAACAACGTCCCTATCTTGAACAAAGATATGATCATCTTATGAACAGTTTTAAACAGAATTATCAACAGTATATTTTGGGCTTTTTGTTTAGGAAAGAATTTGTTACGATCCCAGAATATAAAGAGGAAGGTGCTTATGATTTATATTTTTTGGACTTGTCGCAATAAAATAGAGGCTAAAAAAATCATTCATGGCTTACTAGACAAGCGATTAATAGCTTGTGCATCTATTTTTCCTGAAGTGGAATCAATTTATAGATGGGAAGGAAAAATCGAAGAAAGTTTTGAAATCAAAGTCGTATTTAAAACCATATTAAAACATTTTGATACAGTTCAGGAGTATATTCGAACAGAGTGTAGTTATGAGGTTCCAGAAATTGTACAGGTTGATATCTCTCAGGGAAATCCTCGCTATTTATCGTGGGTTGCTGAAGAAACTATTTGAATAAAGGTTTAAGGTTTGGGGGTTTTTTGGATCGTTATAAGTTGTTTGGTTGGAGGTCTGGGGGGACTCTTTTGTTTGATATATTTTATTAAAAAGGGACAATTTGAAGAGGTGGAGGATGTAAAATATCAAATGTTTCATGAAGATGAAGATTGTAAATGATTCGCAATAATTAGAGGTAAATTGCAAGCATGCAAAGGAAGAGATATCAGATAGTCATAGTTGCAATGCTTGTTGTTGTGCTCATTTTAGCGGGTTATTTTATCTATCAAGAAATTTTTCCTGAATATAAACTTTATCAAGACGCTTATATTTCTTTAGAAGAATTTAGATCGACCTATTCAAAAGAAAAATCTCCTTTATTTAAGCAAGGAGTTAAACAAGTTGTTATACCAGCACCAAGTGGTTGTAATGATTCTGTTGATCGATGTGTCTCTTGCCATATAGCTGTTAAGCTTTCTTATTTTTCTCCTACAAGAATTGTCTATGATATCAATGGAGAGATGGTTTTAGATGACTTAGGAGTTCCTGTAAAGGTATCTAATCTTGATTATGTTTGGTTGCGCCTCGAAAAGGATATTCAATCTTTAAAAGAAAAAAAAGATTTCAGTAGGGCAAGAGAGCTTGAAGCTCTTCTTACGATGGATGTAGATGGTCATAAGGTGGATATGAAGAAAGTGCTTGCTATGCATCCTCTTCTTGGAGCAGAAACAAAGCCTTTTGAATTACACCCTATCGATGAGTATGGTTGCTGTAGCTGCCACTCAGGAAATGGAGCAAGTCTTTTTATAAAAGAGGCACATGGATCTGTTTTTGATGGAAAATATGTTCCAGAAAAAGGTTTTAAGGAACCTCCATTTCTTGAAAAAGATCCTAAAAATGATCCTTCATTTTCATTTGTTTATAACGCAAAGCCGGAAGCTGAATTTTTCTTTCAGCAAAAGCCTATTTTAGTAGGTGCTTTGATGCAGTCAAAGTGTGTGGATTGTCATCAGTCTAGTGAATCAGTTTTGAATCATATGGTAGACACTGTTAACGCTCCATTAAATCGCAAAAAAAACCAATTATCAAGTATTAAAAAAGGGATCGTTTCCGATAGGGAAACGCTTGCAGCCCTCTTAAAATTGATGATAAGTTTAAAAATAAATGGTTGTGGTGCAACGATAAAAAAAATTCAAAAAGCAAGTGAAGATCGAGAGATCACTTCTGAAGAAGTAAATCACCTAAAAGCACAGCTTCACTATTTAAAGGCCTTTCATGCAGCTCTTGACAAGGGAGGCATTAAAGATGATAAGCATGCTTTTTATATGATAAGAAAAATGCATTTTGAGATTATGGATATTCTTGGATCAAGTGATCTTGCAAGAGAGTTTGAAAAAGGATCTGTTGGAAAAAATGATTTAAATAGTTATGTCGAAGAATTTTTAAAGATTCATCAAGGAAAAATAACTAAACGCTCTCTCTTTGGAAAAGAATATTTGGCTAAGGAGTATGTATCAACCATAGATGATTATGAGCAGATAAGTGAAAGTTTATCTTTTTTAGCATCAGATCCAAAGGTTATAAAGGGAATGTCTTCTTATGTAGATTTAATGCTTAATAATTACAAAAGAGGAAAGGAGCTTTTTATTAATCAAGGCTGTTATGCGTGTCATAGGATTGCAGGGTATTCTAATGGTAATCTAGGCCCCGATCTTACAAGCGTGGGTCTTAAAGAGCCATGGTACATTAAGCAATCTATATTATGGCCACAAGGTAAACTAAAGTCTTCTACAATGCCTACCTTTAGATTAGATCAAGAAGATGTTCAGGACTTGATGTCATTTCTGCTTGCACAAAAAGGGCTTCCTAGCAAAGCGATCTCGACAGTAGATCAGCAAGTTTCTTTAAAAGATTGGGAAGTTGGAGAAAAATTTTCTTGGGAAAGCGCAGTTTCTCCATTGGATGTTTTAGATTTAAATTATGCTATGACAGTGTTTGCAACAGAAGGGTGTGCAAGTTGTCATAAGTTGCAAGGGTTTGAGGGAGATATAAGTTTTAGTAATGAGAAAAAACAGGAGCAAATTAGTGAATGGAAGTGGTTTAGAAATCTTTTTCCAGAACAAATAACAGGTTACCAACTTGTTGAAACTATAGAAAAGTATGAAAATGAGATTGATAGAAGGCTTGTAAAGAATACAAAAAATGGAACTCTATTAGAGACATTGCAGCAAAATCATCCAAAACTTATTGAGACATTTTATTCTAATTTTCAGTACGCCATGAGAGCAAAAAACGATTTTTATAGTAAATCTACTGGTGAAAAAGCAAGAGATGCTCTCAATGCATGGAAAAATAGGGTGCATAATGTACTCATTATGTACATCCAGACGTATGGTTTTGGAAGGGATGTGGCGCCTGCCTTGAATTGGTCGGGTGTTTACAGGGATAATGAATGGCTTTTAGGACATTTTTTAAATCCTGCAGATTATGTGCCTCGCTCATTTATGCCTGTTATGCCCTTTGATGAGAGTAAATTTTATAGTTTGATGAATATGCTTCATATTCTTGGAAAAAAGAATCGAGATATCGCAAGAGAAGTGTGGGAAGTAGAGGGTTTTGATCCAGCTCAAGCCTATGAGATTTACTGTTCACAATGTCATGGGAGTAGTAGACGAGGAAATGGTCCTGTTTCAGAAATGCTTTACACAATACCTAAAAATCTAAGGAACACAACTTTTTTATTGAATTTGACGAAAGAGAGAGCTCTTTATTCTATTATTCATGGTGTTAAAGGAACTCCCATGGCTCCTTGGGGAGAAGTGATACCTGAAAAGCAGCTGGGAGACCAGATTCCCGTTCTTAACGAAGCTCAGATTAAGCTTCTTGTTGATTGGTTATATTATGCTCTTCCAGATGAGCTTTTAATTAAAGCAAGTGAGGATATGATATCAAAATGGAAATATGAGCCTTTGGACGTAGTAAAAGAGCTTAAACATGAAGGCGGTGTATTACGAGTGCTTCCAATAGACAAAACAGATATTCAGAACAATCAAACTCCATTAGAACACCTTGTAAAAGAATATTTTGATGAGGAAATAAATACAGCAAAAGATCGTGATAAATATCGCTACTTTTTAAGAAAAAAGTTTTATACACAAGAAAATATTAAGAAAGGTCAGCAGTTATTTGTTGAGAATTGTGCCTCTTGTCATGGTAGCGAGGCCACAGGTATGGGAGCACGTTCTTCTTATATGACGGATGCAAAGCCAAGAATGCTTACAAATTTAGCGTGGCTACATTCTAGGGATGATCTTTATCTTTTGCGGGCAATCAAGTTTGGAGTTCCAGGGACTTCTATGACTCCTTGGGGTGATCAAACAAGTGTTGAACAACGCATGCAGATGGTTATTTTTATTAGAAGTTTGTCTGAAGAGAAGAATTTTAGAGATAGCCTTGCAACACTTCTTTATAATGCATTTACAACCTCTAAAATTTTGCTTCAAAGTGTTCGCGCCCCTGAATATGTTTTTCTAGATGGAGCAAAAGAAAAATATGATAAAGCTTTTGCAAATCAATTTGTTCTTTTCAAAGGCGTTCAAGAAGGAACTAGTACTCCAGAGCAGGCAGGAAATGCCTATGCAAATGAGCTTTCTTTAAGAAATAGATTTAGGCAATTACAAGCATTGGATCAACTGCTTGTTGACTTAGATAAAGAAATTAATGTTGAGAGCAATATATACACTTCTTTGGGAACAAGTTTAATTGATAAAAAATTAGATGCAGTTATTTTACAGGCCTTTTTTGATATTTTAAGTGTTCATGATGCTTTATTTGTTGTAAGAGATGACAAATTGATATGTTTAGATGATGATGCTTTAGAGCAGGATTTGAGTGATAAGTTGCTTTTCTTTTGGCGCAAAGTAACTTATCTTGAAAAAGCCTATGCTGAAAAAATTGCAGAGTACAAAGCACTTCCTGTGTCCATAGAGACTTCAGAAGAGATTCAAAAAATACAAGAAGATGTGAGTACTTTGAGTGATATTAAGTTAAATGTTGTAGAAAAATCAGTTTTAGCAAAAAAATCGAGAAAAAAACAGTGTGATATTTATGCTGTATATATAAAAGAGGAAGCACAAGTGCTGTATGATAAATAATCAAGCTGTACAGTATAGCGATTTGCCAGTAAAACAGATGCTTTACCCTGCGCTCTTATTTTTATTGGTAGGAATGTCTGTAGGTGTTTTTATGGCATTTAATAGCTTTGTTTTTCCTGATTATTTTTCTGGAGAATATATTCACTTTGGAAGAATAAGGCCTGTACATGTATGGCATGTGCTTTTGCTTTGGTTGCTTTCTGCAAATATGGGCTTATTTTATTTTTTGGTTCCAAGGCTGTGTGGTACGCCCCTTTGGAGTGTAAAGCTTGCAACAATTACCAACTATTTGTGGTGGATTACACTCATTTTGGGAGTTTATTCATTTCCTCTAGGAACAAATTGGGGATGGGAATATGCAGAGATTCCCCCCTTTCTTTTGGGATTTATTCCCATTAAACTCATGATGGCAGTTGCCTGGATCTTATTTAGCATAAATTTATTTATAACGGTTGCAAATAGACGTTTTAAAAAAATGTATGTAGCGCTTTGGTATGCTATGGGCACATTAATATGGACTACGATTACATTTACTATTGGAAATTTTGCTCTTGAAATTATTCCAGGTGGCATATCACGTGTAAATATGAACTTTTTTTATGTTCACAATTTAGTAGGGCTTGTATTTACCCCTATGGGTCTTGCAATTGCCTATTATTTTATTCCTAAAATTTCTGATAGGCCCATATACAATCATAGGCTTTCTATGGTAGGTTTTTGGTCCATTGCTCTTGTCTACGCATGGATAGGAGCGCATCACATTATTCATGGCCCTATGTCGCAATGGTTGCAGACAACGAGCATTGTATTTTCAATATGGCTTTTTATTCCTGTTTGGACTGTGATTACCAATTTCTTTGGGACATTGAAAGGTCAGTGGCAACTTTATACAACGCATGCATCGATTCGTTTTTTAATGTTGGGCACTTTTTATTACTTGGTAACCTGTGTTCAAGGACCTCTGCAAGCGCTTCGAAATGTTAATGAAATTACTTCAAAAACGGATTGGATTATTGGACACTCTCATATAGCTCTTTTTGGAACGTTTTCATTTTTTGCATTCGCAGGCGTCTATTACGTGATACCTGTAATTACAAAAAGGCCTCTTTGGTCAGACAAACTTGCAAATTGGCACTTTGCTCTTAATTTTTGGGGCACTTTAATTATGTTTATCTCACTTTCCCTTGGAGGGTATTATCAAGGTATTCTTTGGGCAAACTGGGCTGATGGTAGTACGTACGCAGAGTTTCATAATAATTTAAGTCGAATGCCTTTTCTTCAGACAGTTGCAGAAATGTGGTCTTGGTGGCTTGCAAGAGCTATATCAGGTGTGATTGTTTTGGTTGGAAATGCCCTTTTTGTATGGAATATCTACAAGACCGTTTTATTTAAATCTAATGAGCTTTCTGCTGTCAAGGTGCAAGTCCCATGAAAGAGCACTCTAAGGGTTTTTTTTCTAAAGTAGAGAAATCTCTTCTGATTACAGTAGTAGGTGTATTTTTACTTTTTTCTTTGGCAATAGGTGTTGTTCTCATAGCACCTGGCTATGTAGATCCAAGTTGGATAGAGCCCTCATCTTATTATCAAAAGCAGATGTATGAAGTTGCAGATCCAAACGTATTTTTAAATGCGGCGCATCCAGGTGAAGAGACGCTGCAGTTTGTTCTTTGCTTAACAGATAATTATTCTCTTCTTTCTTTTGAAGAAGCAGAAAATGTTAGGATAATTACATCAAATGCATCTCTTGAAAAGTTCATTACAAAAATTAATGAAACGCCTCTGAAATTAACATCAAAGCTTTTACTTCTTAGAAGCCCTGAAGAGGGCGGTAAAGAGAGTGAAGCACAAGCTAAAGCTCTTCAAGCAAAACTACAAGAAGAGTGGTTAAAAAAACATAAGGATGTAGCAGATGTGCATGCTTCTATGCCCTATTTTACCATTCTTGAGCTATATGTTCCAGGTGGAACACAATGTTTTGCCATTGCAGAAACAGATGAGGTTGTAAATTGCTGGGTGGATAAAGATTATGTTATAGTGGATGCGCAATTGAATACTGCTTATCACAAAGATCCAGGAGTTATTTATACAAAAAATCCACGAGAATATCGGGTTAGTTTTTTAAAGAATGGATCTAGTCAAAGCTTTCAATATGATCCTAATGGAAGAAAAATCAGTAGCATTAAAGAGCTCACTAACAAAGAATTTGGTTTTATGTCGAGGGCTACTTTGATAAAAATGGGTGAAGACATTTTTAAAATTGAGGGGTGCTGGTATTGCCATACAGATCAGTCACGAACGCTGATTCAAGATTGTGTTGCAAATGGCTCTGACTCCTATCCAGCTCCTCCCTCTTCTGCTAATGAATACATCTATCAGGAGGTAACATTTCCAGGAACTAGAAGAATTGGGCCCGATCTTGCAAGAGTGGGCGTGAAAAGACCAAGTCGCGATTGGCATAAAGCACATTTTTGGTCTCCAAAAACAAAAAGTAAGGGCTCTATTATGCCAGCATTCCGCCATTTTTTTGATGAAGACTCAAATGCTAAAAACCTTTATGGAGTGCCCAATTATAAGTTTGAAGCGATTTTTCAGTATTTGATGACAAAAGGTACACGTATTACACCTCCAACAGAGAGCTGGTGGCTTGGGCTTGATCCTATTCAGACGTTAAAGATTTTAGATGGAAAAGGCGTTCATGAGGAGAAAAAATGATAGGTTGTATTTTTGGTGGAATGGATAGTAGCGGCATTATAGGGCAAATTTTTCACTATGCTCTTGTTTTTGCAATCATGGGAATGGCGCTCTTTTTTTTAATTTATCTTTGGAAAAAGGATCGATTAGACATGGATGAATCTCCTAAGTATCAGATGTTAAAAAAGGAAGATACAGATGAGTGAAGAGGAATACCTTGATGATGAAAAGGTAGAGGTTCCAAGAAGCCTAGAGCAAAAAAAGATTCCAAGATTTCTTAAGTGGGCCTACATATTGCTACCTATTTGGGGTTTAATTTGGTTTTATCTGTTTTGGAATGGTAGTCGAGGCTGTCTTGATGGGGGATGTTGGCAGAAGCTGCAAGAAGCTGCTAATACAATCTACATAAGTAAAGAGAAAGAATAAATGAAAAAAATAGTGATTTTTTCGACTTTTGACCTTGCTGGTAACATGATTTGTAACCACTTACTTCCCCATTTGAAAGGGTATGAATATCAAATCATCTTGTCAGAGGCTCATTATCCGCTTAAAAAACAGGTGTTACCATTTACGTGTTTTAAATTTTTAGAGCAAGATCTTGTTAATGAGCTATTATTTCCTCTTCTAGAAGTAAAAGAATTTGCTCCTCTGCAAACATGGAAGGGCTTAGAAAAAAAATATGCTTCTTGCTTTCATATGGCTAAGACTAATGATCTTGCTACAGAGCACCCTTGGATATTTACTTATAAGCCAGATATTATTCTCTCTATTCATTCTCGATACCTTGTAAAGGAATCTATACTTGCACTGCCACGTCTTGGAACATATAACTTGCATTCTGGCTTGCTTCCTAGCTATCGAGGTCTTATGCCGACCTTTCGAGCACTGTATGATGATTGTGTGGAAGTTGGTTCAACATTTCATAGCATCGATGATGAGTCTATTGATACAGGATCAATCCTTGGATGGAGTAGAATCAATGTTCGAAAGGATAAGTCCCTCCTTTGGCATGAGTTAGAAGTGTATAAGAAAGCCGTTGATTTAATTGTTGAAAAATTGCCTCAGATCGCTTCAGGTTCTGTTCAGAGAATTCCTAATAAAGTTTTGCCCTCTACTTACTTTTCATTTCCAACAAATGAAGAGTTTAATGCCTTTATGGCCAAGGGATGGAAAATTTTTGATCCTCAAGAATACATGGATTTTTTTCAGTTGTTCAAGCACAACAAATAACCGCTTTTTATACACAAACCAATTCTTGAACTTGTTTGTGTATAAATGGCCTACTTGTAATGAATTCTGCATAGTGAATTGCTACTATTCAAGAGAGCTTGCATAAGGATTTTTTAGGTTTAAGTGGATCGCTCTTCAAAGATGCGAAGCCAACGTTCATGATCTGACATCTTGTTTTGAAGTATTTTCTTAGGGATAGAGATTTTTAATTCTGCGGAAGGCAAGGGTTCGATAGAGTCCTGTTTGTGAGCATCTTGAAAGGCATTTAGGTAATATTCCATAGAACCTTTTTCAGGGGGCAATAGGGGTGTTTCTTGTTGTTTTTTTGGAAGAGGTAAAAGTTCGATCTTTTTTTTAGGAAGTTTTTTATTTTTAATGCGTGTGTTGAGCCATAAGACAAAGGTTTCTATACTAAGTGCCTTTGCGCCGATTGCAAGGGCATTTTGAGTAAGTTGTTTATCGGATGAGACTACAGTATTTTGAGAAGGGGTTTGCGTATGTTCAAGTGATGTGATAATCCATTCATCAGCAGTTTGTCCCTCTCTTGTATAGACAACAAGAAGGTCTTTAACATGAGAAGACGTGCTCTCTCCTTTGGCATGTATGGAATCAAAAACAAGGGTTGCGTTTAATTTAAGAAAAGAAAATTTACAACTGAGCTCATGGATGATTTGCTCTCGCTCTTTTTGTAGGGAAGTGTGGTTATAAGAGAGTCTAAAAAGAAGGTTGTATCCATCGATATAGTAGTGCATGCAACTATAATGATTCTAGATAGAGAATAAGTTTATCTACAGCTTTTCTTCGATGCGATATGCGGTTTTTTATAGATTCGTCTAGTTCTGCAAATGTTTGATTATAGTCGTGCTTGATAAAGATGGCATCATAACCAAAGCCATTTTTACCTCGTTCTTCTTCGGTAATAAGCCCTTCACACACACCTTTGAATATCTTTTTTTCGTCATTTGGCGAAACTAGAGCTAAACAACATTCAAAATAAGCTGATCTGTTTAAATCACTTTTTCCAGCAAGTGCTTTAAGTAATTTTATGCGGTTCTCTCTGTCTGTAGGAGTATGCTGTGAGCGATCCACTTTAGCATATCTTGCTGAAAAAACACCTGGTTCTCCGTTTAGAGAAGGAACAACAAGACCAGAATCGTCAGCAAGCACCCATTTGTTGAAGCAATGGGCTGCAGAAGAAGCTTTAATGAGAGCGTTTTCTTCAAAAGTTGAGCCCGTCTCTTCTGGGGCCACGTAGCTTGGAAAGTCGTTTAAAGAAAGAAACTCGATGGATAGATCGCTTTTTAGCATCGCACGCAATTCGCGTACTTTGTGCATGTTGTGCGTAGCAATGACGATTTCCATGAGGACTACTCATTATTGTTCAGATAACTTTTTACTTGTTTTACAGTATATGTTTCATCTTGAAATGTAAAGCTTTCTCCAACTTTAGTGCCTGTCATAGCCTCTGCAAATTTTGATTGTAGAGAAAGAATATTTTTATCTGGATCAGCATCCCAAGGCCCAAGCAAAGTGTAGATAACTTCTTCGCCTTTAGGGGTTGCAAGAGTTACAATTGTACCAATGCCAGCTTCTTCTTTTGGAATATCTTGCTCTGTAATAATTCGAGCTTTATTGATTTGAGATGTTAGGAATTTGAGCTCTCCTTGTAGGCGTGCTCTTCTTTCAAGGGCAAATTTGTATTCAGAATTTTCTCTTAGATCTCCGTGAGATCTTGCAACTTCGATCTCTTTTGCATTTTCTACAGTCTCTATAGTGCCAATTTGTTGAATGCGTGCTTGCACTTTTTGAAAACCCTCTTTTGTCGTCCAAATGGTTTCAAAAGAATGTTCTTCTCTGAGGGCTTTATTTTTGTTTGCAAGAGATGGCTGCACAACATAGGCAAGGGAGTGTAGAATTTTGCTGTCGTGGTCGCTTAATGATTGACATTTAGTTACAAGGAGTAAGAATTCTTTTATAAAGTCGAGGCTTTTTCCATCAATAATCGCACGTACAGCTGCAAAGCGATGGCCTGAGAGTATGTTGTGAATCTTTTTGACCAAATCGCGCTCTTCTGGCTTTTGTTCGATTTGGCTTAATAGCATGAGTAGGCCTTCTAAAAGAGCTCCTCTGCCTTCGCTATCGGAGAAAGGTAGAGCTTCTTCAGAAGTTGCCTTCTGAAAATACCATACAAATAAGTCTGGGGCTTTGTAAGGGTGTCCAATTAGCATATTTAGCTTCTCTTCTAAGAGAGGAGCCATTTTGCCACAATTGAGTTCTTTGATTAAGTAGTCTCTTAAAGAGTGTACTGGAAGAGTAAAGAGTAAGTCTAAGAATATGGTATCCCAGTCAGAGCGCATTTCTTTGCAGATAACAAGAGCTCTTTTTTTAAAGGCACCCACTTGGATAGCTTTGATGACGCTTGGAATATGTGGCAATTGTTGAATATAGTTTGAAAGTGTTGCTTTTTGATCTTGTGCACCTAGATCTTCTAATAAGAGATAGAGCTGTATTTTTTGTGCTGGAGTAAGTTTTGTGTCATTTAAGAGGTAGGAAATACGTTCTTGCAAGTTTGTTTTAGTAGACGGATTGCGTAAAATTTCTGGATAATCTCTGATAAACGAATAAATAGTTTCAATAGTTTTGTCGATATCGGAGAGCTTTTCTATAACTTTTAGTAGTCGATCTTCATGAGATAATTCAGAGGAGCGTAGGCGGAAAGGATCTTTGACGCTTGGTGGAGTTTCAATCATCGTATCTTTTTTAATTTTGGCTCTTGCCCCTTGCCACCATTTTGTCCACTCTTCATCTGCGACAACTAGACCGCAAAGCTCATCTTTTATCTCTGTAGCAGTTTTTGGGCCTAGATCAGAAAGAAGAAGGCGTATGATCGCAGCAGGATCTTTTTTTGCTTCTTCTTCAAGTTGGTCTGGGTCGCCAAAACGTTTTGCAAGGAAGTGGTCATCACGAAGGGGGATTAAATTTTTAAATGCATTTGCAAAAGAGAGGTCTCTTCTGCCGCGAACACGATCGAATTCTAGTACGAGTTGTTCTCTTACAAGAGAGATGTCGACGATTTCACCTGTTCCCCAACCTCCTGTATGGAATACAAACTTTCCTTTTGCCATATGAGAAAGTAGTTCGAAATTAGCAACAGCACCTTGGAAAATTTCTTTGTTTCGAAGGCCTACCAGCCTGAGTTTTTCATTAAAGAAAGGAAGGTGGCTAAATCTTTTATGAATGATTTGATAAGTAAGATCTGCTAATTGCGGGCTGTTGGTCGTTTGCAAGTCAATGATAGATTTGAAAACTTCATAAGATGCATTTTCATCTGTAATATGAGACCAAAGGGCAAGGGCGCTGTCGATGTGTTTTCCAAAGGTTTGAGCAAAATCAGATACTTTAATTGCTTGTAAAATTTTTTGGAGTTCTGGAGCATCAACCTCATCACCACCGCAGTACTCTTCCCAAAGGTGCATAAACCCTTGGTAGTCGTGATTTTCAAGTTGCATTTGAAATTCTTCCAGATAAGCCATGAATACCTTTTACCTTTGATTCTTGAACAATAAATTAAAGTGGGTCTGAGCATATCATCTGACTCAATTGTTCTCAATAGAATAAGAGATATAGAATAAGAGATTAGGAAGCTTGCAAGCGTTGTATTCCAGCATCAAAAACCAATGTATATATTGAGCAAATTTCGCTAAAGAGTAATGTCTTAGGATTTTCTGTATTAATTTTTCAAATTTACTCATGATGGAATGCTAGCATTCGTCAATTTAATTTCTAGGTAAGCAATTCACTTGTGTATAATTAAGTATTAATTTAATAAGGAACCATTGACTTAAAGTTTTTTACGTAACAAGAGTCATTGATTCAAAGATTTTGAGGAACTTATGGAATTTCAAAAAGAATACGACGAAGTAATAAAATTAATCGAAGATGTAAAAAAGACAATATCATCATCTTTGAGCACAAGTTCTGGAAAAGAGGATGCAGCTGCTGACATCACTGTAGAACAGATGGAGGGCATGCTTGAACATGTGCAAGGCGTGATAGACCAGCTTAATCAAAAAGCAAATGCGGTCGCTGAAAAAGTAGGCATGACGAGAGAAGAGATGGCACATTTTGTTGAAGACCCACAAAATTTTGGTACGGATGAGTGGAAAATGATAGAAAATATGCAAAAGCAAATTGATTCATTTCACAAAACTTTAGTACAAACAATGCTTAGCCAAGAAAATGAATTGTTGGTTAAAAAAGAGAGAGACGACCAGAAAAAAAATAAACACTTTACTAAACGCAACTGGATTCCTATGTAGCGTTTTATATATTTTTGTGTTATCCCAATTAGCTTCTTCTCGTAATTTCAATTACTTGATAAGCTTTTTCCACGTTTGCAAAACGAACAGTTGGGATCTTGGTGCGCGGATCAATAATTCTTCTTATTTTTTTCTTTTCTCTTTTGAGCTCTTTTCTTTTTTCAGAAGAAGAGTATTTGGAAGAGTATGTTCCTCATCGTACTTCTTCTTCCCCTGATCTATTTCGAGATTTAGACATTGTTGCAGAGTGTGAAAAAAGAAATTGCGATAAATTACCCCTCATTTATAGTCACTATGGACATGTAGGTTATTTTAACATGCCCTCTGCTCGGATGGGAGATGATGGAGACATTACTCTGGGAGCTTCGAGCGTGCCTCCTTATCGCAATTATTTTATTGGTTTTCAGCTATTTAGTAGAATAGAAATGTCTGGAGTTTACCGAGTATTTAAAGGTGTGCAGGATGTGATTTTGAGCCCTCATGGTTTTGGAGACTATGCGGACAAGGGCGCTAACATAAAAATTAATCTATTAAAGCCGGCTGACACAGAATATTGCCTTCCTGGCATTGCTCTTGGCCTAGAAGATTTTTTGGGAAGTCAGCTTTTTGAATCAAAGTATGTGGTTCTTACACAAGAATGGCCTAATCTAAATTTTGAGGCCAGTTTTGGTTACGGCACAGGGCGCATTGGAGGCTTCTTTGGAGGGATTGCATACTCTCCTTGGAGAAAATGTGAAAATTATTGGAATGGTCTCTCATTTGTTGCTGAGTATGATCCTACCGATTATGAAAATTCAAAAGTAGAATTACATCCATTTGGACGAGTCAAAAAGTTTCCTATTAATTACGGTATCAAATATGCCATTGGAAAGTACTGGCGCTTCAGCGTAAGTCATATTAGAGGGAATAATATTGCTTATGAGGCTTCTGGTACATTTGACTTAGGTTCAGTAAAAGGTTTTTTCCCAAAAATTAATGATCCTCTTTGTTACTTTGCTCCCATTAATACAGAGCCTATAAGCCCCCTTCGTCCTCTTAATACATTAGTGGAGGATCTAGCTTATGCGTTGGACAATCAAGGATTTACGTTATTGAAAGCAACCCTTGAAAAGGGATGTAATCCGTTGCCAATTCTTCGCCTTCGGATTGTCAACAGAAAGTATTTATATGAAACAGATGTGCATAAGCGACTTGGTTGCTTGCTTGCCTTGTTAACGCCTGTAAACGTATCTGAAGTCATTGTAGTGATTAGTGCCGATTGTGTGCTTTGTCAAGAGTATCGTTATTCTAGAAGAAGCCTTTACCTATATGCTTCAAGGCAGATGACAGATATTGAGCTTGCAACTGTTTCTCCAATAAGAGAAGTTACATTCCCAAAATATTGCCCAGAGATTCTTTTTGAAAGAAGAGAAAAAGCTCTTGAATGGGGCCTAAGGCCAAGGGCTCAAACATTTTTTGGAAGTTCTAAAGGAAAGCTTAAGTATGAAATTGATGGAGCTGCGGTTGTTGAAGGGTTTGTTTGGTATGATGTTTATTATAAGTTTTTATTGTCTCATACACTTCTTACAAACGCAAATGATTTGGGCAATTTTGATATGCTCAACCCCTCCCCTGTGATCAATGTAAACTCAGATCGCATCACATATTACCAAGTTAGAGACTTTAAATTTGAACAGGTATATTTACAGCGTAGCTGGACACATGGTTGTGGGCTGCATTCAAGAGTGGCTGCTGGCTTTTTTGATATCGCCTATGGAGGAGTTGCAGCAGAGGCATTATACTATCCAGTTAATTCTTCTTGGGCTGTAGGGCTTGCTGGTGCTATTGTGAAAAAAAGAACATATAATGATTGGGGCTTTCAAAATAAATTGAGAAGATTTGTTGGTTCTGGAACTAGTTTCTATCCTGTTTATGATCACTATACAGTTCTATCGCAATATTTTCTTGATATTTATTATAGATTCAATACGATGCCAGTAAGCTTTAAAATTAGTATGGGACAGTTTTTAGCACGTGATTTTGGAATAAGAACAGAGGTGTTTCGCTATTTTCCAAGTGGCTTGAGGATCTCCTTTTGGTACACATATACAAATGGTAATGATAGAGTAAATGGATCTGTTTATCATGACAAGGGAATTTCGTTTTCAATGCCACTTGACGTTATATTCAAAGAGTCTAGTAGAGCAAGATGGGGTTATGGAATGTCTGCATGGCTAAGAGATGTGGGCTACAGAGTTGGTACTGGTAATGAGCTTTACCCTGTTCTTTTTGAACAAAGGGATAATCCCGTTACGTTTGATAAGTGTAATTAGTTTGTGGAGTACTTATGAGACATGCATTTCCATTGATAAGAAAAAGAAGGCTTCGACAAAATTCTATTTTAAGAGATCTTGTACAAGAATCTGATGTTGATTTATCTTGTTTTATTTTGCCTTTATTTATCAAAGGCGAACAGGGTGAAAAAAAAGAGATTTCATCGATGCAGGGGCATTTTCAAATACCTTTAAATTTGCTTGCCTCTGAGGTTCAAGAAGTTGTAAGGCTCGGTATAAAAGCTGTGATTCTCTTCGGTGTTCCTCCTCGTAAAGATTTGGTAGGATCAGATTCTTTTAGTGATGATGGAATTATTCAGAAAGCAGTAAAGATAATTAAAAATACAACTAAAGAACTGCTTATTATTTCAGATGTTTGTTTTTGTGAATACACAGATCATGGTCATTGTGGTTTTTTAAGTGAGTGTTCGGGTAAAGTAGATATTGATAACGATAAAACGGTAGAACTGCTTGTACAGCAGGCTGTAAGCCATGCAAGAGCGGGCGTCGATGTAGTGGCTCCCAGCGGTATGATAGATGGCATGGTGCTTGGAATTAGAAAAGGACTGGATAATGCAGGATTCTCGCATATTCCTATTCTTAGCTATTCTGTAAAGTATAATTCTGCATTTTATGGGCCTTTTCGCAGCGCAGCGGAGGGTGCGCCTACTTTTGGAGACAGAGGCTCTCATATGATGGATGTCCCAAATGGTAGAGAAGCTGTGCATGAGGCTGGGTTAGATATTGATGAAGGCGCCGATATGTTGATGATAAAACCTGCTCATACGTATCTTGATATTATCTTTCGTGTAAAGCAAAAATACCCCTATATGCCTCTTGGAGCATATCATACAAGTGGGGAGTTTTGTATGATTAAAGCAGCTGCAGAAAAAGGTTATGTAGATGAGAAAAAAGCTGTTATGGAAGTGATGAGAAGTATACACAGAGCTGGTGCTGATTTTATTATTACATATTTTGCAAAAGAGATAGCAAATTGGATAAAAAAGGAATAATTCATGTTTGAAGATTACGAAGGATTTTCAGAGACACAATCTAAAATTTTACAGAGATATGTATCTAGCGTATCGAGCAATGTCTTTGCATTAAGAAATCTTCCAGAAGTGATTAAAGGGGCTTTATTTTCTCGCTACTCAAGATCGACACTTGGTCTTAGAGCACTTCTTCTCAAAGAGTTTATTTTGAATGAAGAGACTGCGTTTGATGCCATTGTAAAGCCAAGTGGACCTCAGGGAGATGAGGAAGTTGAAGACCAGATGATTGCAATCAAGAAAGCTCAAAATTTCTATGATAGAATTTTAGATGGTTATGGTGACGATTCAATAGCAGAGCTTGGAGGTGCCCATCTAGCTATTGAAAATATCTCTATGATCGCCGCAAAAGCTATTGAAGATTGTAGGCTTGGAGGATCCCCCTTAGAAAAATCGACTCGTTACATTTATTTTGATCAAAAAGTAAATGGAGATTATCTCTTTTTTAGAGAGCCTATTTTAATGACATCTGCTCATAGAGAGCTTTATTTGGATACCTGCAACCATTTGTTTAAAACCTACAGTGAGCTTGTTCCAGAACTTACAGAAATTTTTGAAGAGAAGTTCCCAAGAGATGAGGAGAGCTCAAAAGCAGCCTATACCGCAGCGCTTCGTGCTAAAGTGCTAGATTGTTTAAGAGGGCTTTTGCCAGCAAGTGCTCTTACTAATATGGGACTTTATGGAAATGGACGTTTTTTTGAACAGCTTATTCACAAGCTTCATGGACACAATTTAGTGGAGTTGCAAGATATAGGCACAAAGTCTTACGAAGAACTTTCTAAGGTAATACCCTCATTTATAAGTAGAGCAGAGCGAGGGCATAAGCATCATAGGGGTTATGAGAACTTTATGGAGAGTATGCATGCAGATGTGAATGCTGTAATGGTTGAGCATCAAGATAGGGTCGCCCATGATCTAACTCCAGGGGTTCGCTTAATTAATTTTGATCTAGACTCTGTCATCAAGGTGGCAGCTGCTTTAATGTATTCTGAATCTAACAAAGGTCTTTTGGAGTGGCAGCAATATTGCAGAACACTTTCTTCAGATGAAATTGGACGCATTTTGGATGCAGGAGCAAATGCAAGGGAAAACCGCAGACACAAGTCGCCTCGTGCACTGGAGCATGCGGAGTTTACTTTTGAGATTTTGGCAGATTTTGGTATTTATCGCGATTTACAAAGACACAGAATCCTTACGCAAGAAAGAGAGTTTCTAACATGTGATTATGGCTACTGGACTCCAAAAGAGCTTATTGATACCCATATGGAGAAAAAATATGCCGAAGCCATGGATATTGCAAAAGATGCCTATGATATTATGAAAGAAGAATTTCCAGAAGAAGCTCAATATGCAGTTCCTATGGCCTATAATGTGCGCTGGTATTTTCATGTTAATTTAAGGGCTTTGCAGTGGCTTTGCGAGCTTCGCTCATCCCCTGCGGGCCATCCGTCCTATCGCTTTGTGGCTCAAGAGATGGCCGGTCTTGTTTCGAGAGCTTTTCCTGATTTTGCACGTTTTTTCAAATTTGTTGATTATGAGGGATATAATCTTGGAAGAATGGGGCAGGAGGAGGCTCGTGTAGAAAAAGAAGCAAGGCGCGCTTTTAAGCATTAATTTAATGTTAATGATAAATTAATTCTGTCTTTATAGCATTGTTGTATGGTTATAGCTGTTACTAATTAAAAAAGTTATAGCTATAGTTATGGTAGATATAAATAATAATGTTTTTGATGTTAGGATAGATGATTCAGTGCACAAAGCCATGGAATTACAACGTAGTAGAAATGGCCTCTATTTTGTAAAAGTACGATGTGGTGATCATGAATATTACGAGCTAAAGCATACGGATTTTCCTGTTTTACTTGCGATTTACAACTTTTTTATGAGTTTGTTTGGGCAAGAAATTAATGATATTTGTGGTAATCAAGCTCAAAAAATTCTGCTACTATCTTGTAAGTCATTTTCTATTACAGAATTAAGTGATTCTTTGGAGTCTAATGATTCTTTTGTTACTCTTGCAAAGAGTCCTGTTTTGCAAAGTTTTGCAAAACAATTGAATGGCGAGCTAAAAATTACTTCAAAAGATGAAAAAAAGTTATCTCCTTCGCAAAAATGGAAAAGAGGAATTGAAAAGGCAAGAAGGTTAGTAGGTGGTGGACGTCTAGGGATTGATGTTGTAAGTCTGAGCGCAACTTATTACCAAGAAGCGTTACTGGATAACAGCCCTTATGGTCGTTATGTTTTTGAAAGAATTGAGAAAGATTGGAAAGTAAGTCACACAAATTTATCTTTAGAGGAATTTATTGCTTCTATTCCCAAACAGAAAAAGGCTCTTGAAAGAATTGCAAAAACCACTTATTGCTCTAGTACAGAGAGAGAAATATATAAAATAGAAATTAAAGATGGCCTGATGTATCAGAATGGAGTATTATTTGAAGATTCTCGTCGCCTTTGCTTTGTTTTGGGACCAGATGATGAACTATATGTAGCCCCACATGACTTTGAGGCTGATGGTCGTTCTGCCGTATTTAAGCATTCAAGCTTTTTTTCAGGAAAACCCATCAAGGTTGGAGGAATAGTTAATCAAGGTTGCATTAAGAATGGGCGCATTGTAGGTACTATTACGAATAAGACAGCTCATTATGCTAGGTCTGCGCACCTAGTTATGAATGATCTTGAAAATCGAGCATCTGATATGGGTGGATACAGCGCTGGTCCCAAAGAGTTTTTAAGACTAGAAAAATATTTTAATAAAAAAGGTTTGGACACAAGCCAGATCATAGTTTTCGATGTGTCCGCTGGAAAAGAGTATGTTCTATCAAAATTTGTAGAAAAAGCAAAAGCTTTGCAAAGCAAGCCCTACTTTCAAACTTGTAATGTAGATGGCGCAAAGTATCGTCTTAACACCCTTGGAAAGGAAAATAGCTTTTTAGTCCATCCAGGAGTATACTCGGATTATAACATTCTAATAAAGTCTTCTGATAACGAGCTTATTAATATACCGATTAATCTAGCTGCAGAAAGCTTCCAGATTTCAAAACGAGGTGTTCAGAAGAAGTATGCTTCTATTGAAGCATTACTGCAAGCAGAGTATCCTTCAGCACAGTTACAGCCCCTTAATCAGCAATCCTAATCTTCTTTTCTTCGATAAATAGAACACATATGTTGTGGAAGGGTCTTTGATTTGTTGAGGTAGATACATTTATCAATAATTTGAACATCATAGTTAAAATCACCAGAGACTTCTCCGGAGACATCACACGCTATCTCCTTTTCCTCATCTGTGATTTTATTATCAAAATAAAAATAAATGACTATTTCTTCTATTTCCTCATTCCAGTCTACTGCAACCATTCGTAAATTTGGAGGAACTTGGCAAAGCAGCGCACGCTGTAAGGATAACATGATTATAACATTTAATGGATATTCTTTATCTGTGTTGAATAGCATATTCATTTTAAACCTTTTGGCCTAAGTGGGTAAATATGTGTTCCATTTTTTGCATCCTTTTCAATAATTTGGCTTAAGATTAAAGCCGCTTGCTTATAATCGCAAGTTTCTATAAAGCCCTTGGCAAGCGCTAATTGTAAATCATCAAAAGATAAATCAACTTTATCAAGAACTTCCTGTATTTTTCCCATTTCGATCAATTTTTTAATCAAATCTATCGCATCAACAACATTACCTTGGTCAAAATAGATCAAGCCTTTTTGATAATAGTTGTGAGGGTCGTCTAAATAAGAATAATTGCTGTAAAGAATACTAAAACGGGCTTGAACAATATCCATCCCATTTTGTAAATGTGTTTTTGCTGAAGAGTGCCTTGATAGATAGGAATCAAAATCAGTTTGAAATTTTTCCAGTTGTGCTTCCCAATAGTTTCTTGATTGAGAAGTTCTTATGCTCGATAGCTTTGATTGGCATTCTTCTACAGATCTTTTCCTATCACACTCAAGTTCAGAATATTGATTATCATTCCACCAAAATAAGTAATTAAATGTTCCGCGAAAATCAGAATAATTCGAGCAGTTGTACAGAATTTCATATGGCCATGCCCACATTGCTGAGCAAGAAATAGGATGAGCAAACCAATTATGTCCAGCTTCTTCAATACAGTTACCCGCATCCGAAACAATGTTACGTATTTCATCTTTATAGTTTTGACTGTAGTGTGCAAATATAGAAAAATGACACATTGTAAGCGTTATATAAATATAGCTTTTTATCCAGTTGCTCTTCATATGAATTTATATTCCTAAAATATAAGTAGCTGAAATGCTATAACAGCGTGATTTTAATTATAAAAATATTTTTAGATTGCGGATAATTTGAAGATATGTTTGAATAGAGCCGCAAGTAAAGTAAGGGTCGTATCATTATGGTACATCAATTGAAAAGAGATCTTCCGTTTTTCATGACCTCTTGCTTTCCATTTTTTTCTTTCAGTTTTTGGTGCAATCTGCACCAACAATCTTATTATCCTAATTATTAATTCCACCCTGTTTCTTTTAAATTCAAAAAATTGAATTAAGAAACGTAAAATTTATGTTTTAAGTACTGCTAAGGATTTATGAAAGAGAAAAATATACAAAAAAGTCGTGTTTTAGGAGCAATCTTATTGGTTGCTGGCAATTGCATTGGAGCGGGTATGCTAGCGCTTCCCGTATTGACGGGGCCTGGCGGTTTTACCCCTGCGATCATTATGTTTTTACTGTGTTGGTTGTTTATGACGACAACAGGCCTTTTACTTTTGGAGGCAAATCTTGCCATCGGTGAAAATGTAAGCATTATTACAATGGCAGAATCTACCCTTGGAAGGGCTGGAAAATGGATTATTTGGGTTGTATGGGCTCTTCTTTTCTATTCATTGCTAGTAGCCTACGTTGCTGCAAGCGGCGCACTTCTTGCAAGTGCGATTCAAGCAATTATCCACGTACAAGTTCCAGACTTTTTGGGCAGCCTTATCTTTGTCCTCTTTTTTGGCTTTCTTGTTTATCTTGGAACACAAGCTGTAGATTATTTTAACCGTTTTTTGATGATTGGCCTTGTAATTTCCTATGTGTGTCTGATTAGTTTTGGAGCACTCGATGTGAAATATGAACTTCTTGAAAGAAGTGAATGGAGTTACACATTTTTTATGCTTCCGATTTTAATTATATCATTTGGCTTTCACAACATTGTACCGAGTTTAGTGCCTTACTTAAAAGGGCATGCAAGGTCTTTGAAATGGACGTTGTATGCAGGAAGCGCAATCCCTTTATGCATTTATCTTATTTGGGAGTGGATGGTTCTTGGAATAGTGCCAGTAAATGGTGCAAATGGTCTTGTTGAGGCTTTAGAAAAGGGAAGTTCTGCAACAGATGCGCTTAAGAGTATTCTTGGAAATTCTTGGATTGCAAGTATGGCGGAATATTTTGCAGTCTTTGCTTTGATTACTTCGTTTTTGGCGGTGGCTCTAAGTTTTGTGCACTTCTTAGCAGATGCTTTGAAAGTGAAAAGTCAAAAGCGAGAGAGTAAAGTGCTGTGCGCACTTGTTTTTGTACCTCCATTTATTTTTGCAGTTATAAGCCCGCACGTATTTTTAACAGCGCTGAATTATGCGGGCGGTGTTGCGGTTATTTTATTTGGAATTATGCCCGCGTTGATGACATGGGTTTTGCGTTATCACAAAAAAAGCACTCATGCTATCCTGGTACCAGGAGGGCGTTTCTTATTGGTTATTATCATCTTATTTGCAACGGGTGTGTTTCTTTTAGAACTTAGTAGCGAACTTGGCTTGTTAGATACTCTTAAAGCATGGAGCCTTGAAAATGTACGTTAAAAAAAGCCGCCAACTTGGCGGCATTCTTTTAGTGTCTGGAACTACAATAGGAGCTGGTATGCTTGCTCTACCCGTACTCACGGGTATGGCAGGCTTTTATCCCTCACTTCTATTGTTCATTTTCTATTGGTCAATGAGCTTAATTACAGCCTTTTTATTTCTAGAAGCAAATTTGTGGTTTCCAAAGCCTGTAAATTTAGTAACAATATCTCGATACACCCTTGGAAGGGTTGGAGCATGTGTTACTTGGGTATTTTATTTATTATTGCTCTACGCATTGACAGCTGCCTATTTATCCGCAAGTGGGTCTATGTTTGTGGAGTTAGCTGCATTTTTAGGCTTTACAGATATTCCAGGATGGGTGCAGCCGCTACCTTTTTTATTGATTTTTGGGTTGTTTATCTATTTGGGTACTAGGCATGTTGATTATTTAAATAGATCCCTAATGATAGGGCTTGTGATTATTTATTTTTTATTAGTAGGTCTTTCTAGTAATACTATTGATTATGTTTTATTGGATAGGTTCGAGCCAAAATATCTTTTGGGAGCAATTCCTGTTGTTGTTACATCCTATGGGTTTCATATCATTATTCCAAGTTTAACAACTTACTTAGACAGAAATGTGAAAGCGTTGAAGAGAGTGATTTTCATAGGCAGCATAATTCCTCTTATTGTTTATCTTATCTGGGAGTATGTAGTACTTGGAAATGTTCCTGTTTTTGGTGTATTTGGGTTGCAAGAGGCTCTGCAAGAGGGACAGACAGCCACTTATTCTCTTGCAGGATTACTTAATAATCCCTTACTTGCAACGTGTGCGCGTGTTTTTTCATTTTTAGCAATTCTTACCTCATTTTTAGGAGTGGGTTTGAGCCTTTCTCATTTTTTGTCAGATGGCTTAAAAATTAAACATACAAGGAGTGGTAAATTAATATCCGCATCATGTACGTTTTTGCCCCCTCTACTATTTGTATTTTTTTATCCAAGAGGATTTATTTTAGCACTTGATTATGCTGGAATTTTTGTTGCAGTACTTCTTGGAATATTACCTGTGATGATAGTATGGAAGGGAAGAGCGCAGCATAAAGAAGATTTTGTTTATAAAGTAGGTGGAGGTGGGTTTTCATTTATTCTTCCTATCATAGCCTATCTTTTTGTTATTATTATTGTGATTTTTAACTTGAGAGTTTGAAAAATGAATAGTCGCTTATTTGGAGGCATTTTACTTGTAACAGGTACTGCAGTGGGAGCTGGAATGCTTGCATTACCTGTACTTACTGCTATGGCAGGATTTTATCCTTCCATTCTTTTATTTACTGCAATATGGCTTGGAACGATATTTACAGCCTTTTTAGTGATGGAGGTTAACTTGTGGTTTGATCATGAAGTGAACCTTATTTCGATGGCTAAATATACGCTTGGAAAGTATGGTGCAATGATTACCTGGGTGCTTTTTCTTTTACTGCTTTATTCGCTGACATCTGCTTATTTAGCAGGTAGTGGATTAATTATGTCAAAAGTGGCTATGCAGCTATTTGGAGTTACACTGCCATTTTATGTGGAACCCCTGCCACTAGTTTTATTATTTGCCCTGTTTGTATATTGTGGAACACGCCCTGTAGATTATTTAAACCGTATTTTTATGATAGGTCTTGTAGTTGCGTACTTTGGTCTTATTATTTGGGCTCTTCCCGATGTAAAATTAAATTTACTTTCTGTTGTTGAGCCCTCTTTTCTTTGGGGAGCAGTTCCTGTTGTTGTCACGTCGTTTGGTTTTCATATTATCATCCCTGTATTGACGGATTATTTAAAAAGAGATGTAAAAAGTATAAAAAAAGCGATTATCATAGGAAGCTTAGTTCCCCTTGTTATTTATGTCATCTGGGAGCTCGTTATCTTGGGGATTGTTCCATTAGAAGGTGATATGGGCCTTGTTTCTACTTTAAAAAGGGGTAGTATGGCAACAGAGTCTCTCGCAGAAATTTTGAAAAATGATTGGATTACCACATTTGCAGAGAGCTTTTCTATTTTTGCACTACTTACCTCATTTTTAGGGGTCTCTTTGAGCCTTTCAAGTTTTTTAAGAGATGGATTTAATATTAAGCAATCTGGAAGTGGTAAGTTCTTTGTAGTTTGCTTAACATTTATACCTCCGCTTATTTTTGTGTTTCTTTTTCCAAGGGGCTTTATTTTGGCTCTTCAATATGCGGGTATTATTGTGGCAGTTTTAAGTGGCATATTGCCAGCGCTCATGGCTTGGAAGGGACGCCTTATGAAAAAAGAGGTTGTCTTATACAAGACAAGAGGAGGGTATACCTCTCTTATCCTTGCAATTTTCTTTTCTTTGATTGTGATTGGCTTAGAAATTGCAGAAAAGTTAGACTGGATTAAGGTTTAGGAGAAACGTTTGTATGATAGTAGAAAAGAAAAAAAGGATGCTCACAGGAGATCGTCCAACAGGATTATTGCACCTTGGTCACTATGTAGGCTCTTTAAAAAATAGAGTAGAGATGCAAGATAAATATGAATGCTTTTTTATTATTGCAGATTTGCATCTTTTGACAACAAAGCCTCAAAAAGAGGCTATCTTAGCCTCAAGAGAGGCTATTAAGCAAATGGTTATAGATTATCTTGCATGTGGTATTGACCCATCTAAGTCTGTGATCTATTTACAATCGGCAGTCCCAGCAGTTTGTGAGTTAAATCTTATTTTTGAAATGATGGTCTCTTTGAATCGTTTAAGCGGCCTTCCAAGTATAAAGGAAATGGCAAGAAGTGCTCATATTGAGCCAGAAAGCGTACCCTTTGGACTTGTTGGCTATCCTGTTTTGCAGTCTGCAGATATCTTGTTGCCGAGGGGAGAAGTAGTTCCTGTTGGCAAAGACAATGAAGCACATGTTGAATGCACAAGAGATATTGCAAGGCGCTTTAACCAGTATTATGGAGATGTGTTTCCTATCCCTGAGATAATCAGTGGAGATGTGCCCACGCTTATTGGAACAGATGGAAAAGCAAAGATGAGTAAATCTTTGAATAACTCCATACAGCTTTCTGATGATGCTAAAAGCGTTGAAAAGAAGGTGCGTGGGATGTATACAGATCCCAATCGTGTGCGTGCAGATATTCCAGGTACTGTTGAGGGAAATCCTGTATTTATCTATCATGATGCCTTCAATGGGGATAAACAAGAAGTTGAGGATTTAAAGGAGCGTTATAGAAGAGGATCCGTTTCAGATGTTGAAGTGAAAGAAAAACTTATCATTGTTCTCAATCAGTTTTTGGATCCTATTAGAGAAAAAAGAAAACTCATCGAAGAAGAGAAAGGTCTTGTAGAACAAGTAATTTATGAGGGAACTTTAAAGATGAGAGAGGTTGCTGACGAAACCCTTCAAGAGACCCTTTCAGCTATGGGCATTAGTGGTACATGGAATAAAATTTCTCGCATGGCAAGAGATCGTATAGAGAAAAGTTCTGCATTGGATAGGCTTGGTTTTGGCCCATAATAAATTCATATTAAAGCTACCCTTTCCTCCAGCGGGTGATCAGCCGCAAGCAATTGATGCATTAACTAAGGGAGTGCTGTCCTCAAAGAAGGCGCAGGTATTGCTCGGCATTACAGGGTCTGGAAAGACATTTACAATAGCAAATGTAATTGCTAATGTACAAAAACCAACGTTGATTTTGGCCCACAATAAAACTCTTGCAGCGCAGCTTTACCAAGAGTTTAAAGCATTTTTTCCAGAAAATGCTGTTGAATACTTTGTTTCTTATTATGATTACTATCAGCCAGAAGCCTATATTCCTCGTACAGATACTTATATCGAAAAAGATATGTCCATTAACGATCAAATTGATCGGATGCGCTTAAGTGCAACGCGTTCCTTAATTGAAAGGGATGATGTGATCATCGTAGCATCTGTTTCTTGTATCTATGGCCTTGGCATGCCAGAATATTATGCAAAAATGAATTTAACTTTAAAAGTGGGTGAAAAAAG
Organism: Chlamydiales bacterium; assembly: GCA_031292375.1. Lineage (NCBI taxonomy): Bacteria > Pseudomonadati > Chlamydiota > Chlamydiia > Chlamydiales > Chlamydiales bacterium. The sequence goes on along the minus strand of JARLHF010000067.1, from coordinate 10,571 downwards.
GCGTCGTGATGACCTTTTGATACATTTAGTTGAGATGCGTTATGAAAGAAATGATTACGACTTTCATAGGGGTGTGTTTAGAGCGCGAGGAGATGTATTAGATATTTTTCCTGCTTATGAAGAAGCTATGGCTTATCGTATCTACTTTTTTGGCGATGATATTGAAAAAATAAGTATCATAGATCCTTTAACGGGTAAGGTTATTGAAACTAGGCAGAGCATAACGCTTTATCCAGGATCTCACTTTGTGACGCCAGAAGAGGTGCGCTTTACAGCCATTAATACAATTAGAGCAGAGCTTAAGGAGAGGGTTGCTTTTTTTGAAAAAGAGGGTAAGCTCATTGAAAAACAGCGCATTCAGGAGCGCACCCTTTATGATTTGGAGATGATGAGAGAAACGGGAGTATGTAAAGGAATAGAGAATTATTCAAGACATTTTGGTCAGAGAAAAGAGGGATCTGCTTCTCCTTGTCTTTGGGATTACTTTTCAAAGGATTTTCTTCTTGTTGTCGATGAATCTCATCAAACAGTTCCACAGCTCAACGCAATGTATAATGGTGATAGGGCTAGAAAAACATCTTTGATTGATTTTGGCTTTCGCTTGCCTTCTGCCTATGATAATAGGCCTTTAAAATTTGAAGAGATCTATCAAAAGATTTCACAAGTAATTTATGTCTCTGCAACCCCCTCAAAATGGGAAATAAATGAGGCAGAGGGGTTGCTCATAGAGCAAATCATTCGCCCCACAGGGCTTTTAGATCCAGAAATTGAAATAAGACCTGCTACCACAGAGGTGGATGATTGTTTAGAAGAAATACGTGTACATACAAGTAAGAAAGGTAGGGTTCTTTTGACAACGCTTACAAAAAGGCTTGCTGAAGACTTGACAAAATACCTTTTGGACCTTGGTGTAAAGGCTAAATATTTGCATTCAGATATTGATACACTAGAGAGGATGCAAATTATCAGAGATCTTCGCTTAGGGACCTTTGATGTACTTGTAGGTATTAACTTGCTTCGAGAGGGTTTAGATATTCCAGAAGTTTCCCTTGTTGCTATACTCGATGCTGATAAAGAGGGTTTTTTAAGAAGTGAAACGGCCCTTATTCAAACTTGCGGAAGGGCTGCACGTAACTCTGAGGGACGAGTTATTATGTACGCTGATAAAATGACTGAAGCAATTAAAAATACTCTTGCTATTACAAAAAAAAGGCGAGAATTGCAAAATGCTTACAACAAAGCTCATGGCATTGAACCCAAGACAATCAAGCGAGATCTTGGTTTTCAGTTTGTTGAAGATGATTTGGCAATTCTTGAAAAAGAGAAAAAAGGCAAAGGAAAATCTGTTTCTTATAAGCCTATGAGCCAAGAGGAGCTGCGCCAAAAAATAAGTGAGTGCGAAAAAGATATGAAACTTGCTGCTAAAGAGTGGCGCTTTGAAGATGCAGCGCGTTTACGAGATCTTCTGAAACACTATCAAGAATTAGAAATGATTTAGAAAGGAAAAAGTTGTGCAAATGTTTAAAAACGTACCAGTAGCAAGTCCTGATCCTATTTTCAACCTCAACACGGCCTTTAAAAAGGATTTTAATCCAAACAAAATCAATTTAGGTGTGGGCGCCTATAAAACCGATGAATTGCTCGCATGGGTGCTTCCTTCTGTTAAAAAAGCTGAAGAAACTGTTGTATCTGCTTATTTAGATAAGGAGTATTTACCTATTGATGGGGATGCAGAATATAACCTAGCATCTTTGAAACTCGTATTTGGAGAGGATTTTGTTAAAAAAAATACTATGAGGTTGTTTGGGGCACAAACCATTGGTGGAACAGGCGCCCTTCGTATAGGTGCTGAGTTCTTATTTCGCTATATTTCTAAGTTAATCTATATACCAGAGCCCTCATGGCCTAACCACAGACAGATATTTGGTATTGCTGGCATGCATATAGAGACATATCCCTACTACAATGAGCACCAACACTCTTTTGATTTTAATGGGATGTGCAAAGCGATTAATAAAATGGAAAAAGGCTCTGTTATCTTATTACAGGCAAGTTGTCATAATCCTACTGGAGTAGATCCTTCAAGAGATGAGTGGATGGAGCTTGCTCATTTGATTAAAGCACAAGGAGTCATACCTTTTTTTGATTCAGCTTATCAAGGGTTTGCACATGGCATTGAGGAAGATGTTTTTTCCATACGTGAATTTGCAGATCATTTTGACGAGATGTTAGTAGCTCATTCTTACTCTAAGAATTTCGGGCTTTATGGCGAGCGTGTTGGTGGATTATTTTTTTTGACACAAGATGAGTCGTGTGTTGCATCTATTGGTAGCCAGGTGAAAGTTCTTATCAGAGCTAATTATTCAAATCCACCTAGCCATGGTATGCGCATCGTAAAGAGTATTTTGCGCGCAAATGGCCTTAGAAAGGAATGGGAGGGAGATGTTGCTATTATGAGAAACCGTCTTTTAGAGATGAGGTCGTTGCTAGCACAAAAATTGAAAGAAAAAATCTTGTTTCGTGATTTTTCTCAGTTGGAGCGTCAACATGGAATGTTTTCATTTTGTGGTCTTTCAAAAGAAGAAGTTGGTGTTCTCATTGAAAAGTATGGCATTTACATGACAAGTAATGGGCGCATTAGTATCGCAGGGTTGAATAGAAGTAATGTAGATTATGTTGTAGAATCTATTGCAGACGTTTTACAAAAATGAAAAAATACAAGCTTTATATAGTTTTGGCAATTGCGCTTCTCGTGACATTGAGTTTGCCTGTAAGCTTTGCAAGAAACCTTCGAGCAAAAAGTGTTGCATTGCTTTCGCCTCTTTTTAACGGTGTAAAGCAGATAAAAGAAACAGATTCTGCTGACAAAGAAAAAGAACTTTTGCGTATAGAAAATCGCTTGCTTAAAGAAGATCTATCTAAGTTACAAGAATTGCTTCAAAATGAACTTTTGATAGAAGAAGATAGGATGCAGTTGCAAGGGCTTTCTTCAGGGATTTTAGCTGGCAGATCTATCTATCAAAGGCGCTATGATGAATTACTCCAAAACCTAGAACTCAAATTAAATGCAGTTTCTGCGGATGTAATTTATAGAGCTACATCTACTTGGGATAATACTCTTTGGATCAATGTAGGGGAAAAAACAAATGAGAAGTTAGGGCGCTTAGTTGTTTCAAAAAATAGCCCTGTTATCATTCACAATGCAGTTGTTGGATTAGTTGATTATGTAGGTGAAAATGCTTCCATGGTTCGTCTGATTACGGATCATTCTGTGCATCCATCAGTAAGGGTTGCAAGAGGGGGCGTTGAAAATAGGCCTTTATTACAGGCTATAAACACACTTGTTGATGCATTAAAGAAAAGAACAGATTTGCTTGCCGATAGAAAAGATAATGAGATTTTGATTCAAAACTTGCAAATCTTGCAAAGAAATGCAAGAGAGCCACTTCCTAGTTATTATTTTGCAAAAGGAGATTTGTGCGGTGCCTGCAGGCCTAAATATCGCTCTCTTGGGTATGTTCTCAAGGGGGTAGGATTTAACTACGATTATGATGATGAAGAGGGACCTGCTCGTGACTTAAGAACAGGAAAGCTTGCTTCATCACTTACAACTTCTTCAACACCTATTATTCAAGTAGGGGATCTTTTGGTAACAACGGGTATGGATGGAGTTTTTCCTGCAGGCTTAGATGTTGCAGAAGTTACTTCCATACAGATGCTAAAAGAGGGTGACTTTGCTTATGAAATAGAGGCCACTCCCAAGGCTTTTCAGTTAGATCAGCTTCAAAGAGTTTTTGTGCTCCCCTCCATCGGCTTTAGCCTTTTAGAGTAATTACTCAGGTTATGCAAAAACTTCAAAATAGGCTGGCTGCGAGATGCAATCTGTCTCATCTCGCCGTTTCACTCTCGTCAGCAATGGCTCCCACCATTACCTCCTAATAGTAGTAATATATTTTTTTCTGGAATATAAGCATAGCTGTTATAAAATAATCTTGACACCATAATGATTATATTATACTTTAAATTTAAAGTAGGTGTTGTATGAGTATTCCCGTTCATTATCATAGTGAAGTTGAGTTTCATAATTTGGTTAATGATTTGGCTTTGTATGGAACCAAGGGGCATGAATCATTAAAAATAGTCCATACTGCCAGGGGCGCAACTCTTGTTACAACAGGTTATATAGGATGGTTTAGAGAACTTTGGAATGTTCTTTTTACGGGCAATTCAAGAATTGCTGATCTGGCTATAAAACTTTTTGAAAAGAACAAACAATTTGCACGTCCCAGCGAAAATTTTGAGAAAGCTTCTGATAAACTGAGCGCTTTTGTAGACGATGCTAGTGGTAGAACATGGGGTTATCGTCTTGTTGCTGTTAAGCAGGCTGTTCAATATGAGGAAATTAAAAGTTTAGATGCAAGAATTCGTAAGATAGCACCTTATCAATCCTCATTGCCGCCTTCTATTACTGGAACAGAGTTTTCTAAGATGACGCCAGAGCAAATCAAAGCTTGTTTATCAATAAGAAAGCAAACACTTGAGAATGTGTGCAATGCTAACTGTGTTGCTACTATCCAAGCAAGTGATGGAAGCATTCTTGTAAATCCCAAGTTATTAGAAGGTGTTGAGGGCCTAAGTAAGGCCGCCGTTCATGCAACTAAAAAAACAGTAGAAAATTTTATTAACTATTTAAAAGATAGCGACTTCTTATATTCTCTTAATGATAAAGAAGAGCTTCAAGATTTTTTAAGTTTGGTACGAGAAACAAAATACCATCCTCTGGAAGCCGCATGTGCAGAACGTTTTGAATTGGCAGAAATAAAACTCTATGGACCTCGCCATGTACCTCGTGGTGATAAGCAGATCGAAATTAGATCCAGTACCGGTATCGTTCGTTTTCCTCTTCGTTTATTTATAGCATTGACAGATACAAAAGAAGAAGATGCAGAAAATATTTTTAGAGAGCTAGGAGAACAGTTTAGCGAAGAAGCTATTTCACGCTTTGCTGAGTATCTATTAGACGATAGGAAGGTGAATTTAAATACCATTAGTAGGGAGAGTTTGAAGGAACTTTCTAAGTTGGCAGATAAGGTTAAGTGCTCAAGCTTGCAAAGTCTTCTAAGCGATATATTGGCAAATAAACTCCATTCTCGAATCAAAGAAGTAATTGAAATACTTTGTGATAAGACTCTTGATGTAAAATCAACGCTTGTTCAAGTAGCAGCAAAGAGAGTCCTTCAGACCGATCTGCATGAAGTTAAAGGATTTACGGATATTCCAGAAGAGCGTATGGCAGAAGTCATAAAAAACATTGCTTATAATTCTTATGTATATTGGTCACCTAGTTATATTGGGGATCATTTTATTAATTGTTTTGGAATTTTAGAGTTTTTGAGGCCTTGGTTTAGTGCCAAGGGAGGCACATTAAATGCGTTTAATGACAGTACCAGCATAAAAGGTGTTATCGCTAATTTACGTCGGCTTGAAGAAGGATTTCCTAATATCGTAGATGCGATTGTATCTAAGCCAGGTTTTTTTTGGTCTTGGGAGGCGGTTTCAGAGGATGATGCAAAGTTTTTATTATCGCATGGCATAAATTTGGCAGAGTTATTTTGGAGTGGTATTTGTGCGCAAAATCAAAATATCATAGATTTAGTAAAACAACGTGCTCCAGATGAGGATTTTTTAAATAGTCAGCCAAACTATCGCCATCAATCAGTTCGCAACCTTAATATGTTTTTAACTATATTAACGGGGTGCCCTACACATGAAAAGAAACTTGAGTGTGTTAGGTTTTTATTGAATAATGGTGTTGTTCCAAAAGCAGAGGAGTTGAGGCAGTTAATGTATTTAGCTATTGAAGATGCTAATGAGAACAAAGATCTTACTATGTTAAAACTTATTTTAAGTGACGATGGTAAAAAGCTTCCACAGGTAAAAGGACTTTCTTATGCAGTTCTTTATCAAGCAATAAAGATACAAAATATTGATATCATTAGATTCTTTTTAGAGAATCGAATTATTGATGTTGCTAAAATTCAGGCTAGCCATCAAAGGAGCAATGAAGGGTCTCCTCTAGTAACGGCTGCCGAAGTGGGCAATCATGAAATCATAACATTATTAATGAAGTTTATAGAAAAACCGGAGCCACCTTCATATCCAAATCCGCCTTCATACAATGAAGCCAGTGGGCTTCCACCGCCTTATCCAAAACTTTCTACCCCAAAGGATGATGAGAATTTAACATCTCCGCCGCCACCTTATCATTCAGAACATACCACTCCAGGGGAAGGTTGAAATAAGCTATAATGCAGGCCTTCAGCCTGCAAATCGCGTCCTGGTATCACCTAGGGCGGATGCCCTAGGCTTTTATAAGTCAGGCCTTCAGCCTGCAAATCGCGTCCTGGTATCACCTAGGGCGGATGCCCTAGGCTTTTATAAGTCAGGCTTTCAGCCTGAAATACCACCTCTAAATATACCTATGGCGAAGGCCATAGGCTTTTGTAAGTTAGGCTTTCAGCCTCAAATACCATCTCTAAATATATCTATGGTGAAAGCAATGGGCTTTTATAAGTCAGGCTTTCAGCCTGAAATACCATCTCTAAATATATCCATGGCGGATGCCCTAGGCTTTCAGCCTGAAATACCACCTCTGAATATATATGGTGGTTTTAGGTGGAGTTTTCAGGCTTTCAGCCTGAAATAATTGCATGGATAATTTGCAGGGCGAAGACCCTGCGTTATAAAAGCCTAGGGCATTCGCCCTAGGTGATGCCAGGACACGATTTGCAGGCTGAAGGCCTGCGTTATAGTATTTTTAAACTTAGAAGCAGTAGCCAAAGTTGAGTGTAAAGCTATGCTCAAAGTAGTCATGGGAAAATTCGCCCTCATAGGACGCTTGGCAAGTTGCACGATTGTCTGGAAACAATCCAGTAATTCTGAAGCGTGGAATGACGCGCATCTCGCTTGGATAGAGTCCATGGGTCACAAAATAGCCAGGCTCGTCAACAAAGTTTGAAGCACAGCGCCTGCCATCTAGTCTGCCATAATAAGCACCGGTTACTCCAATTTCTGGAGTCCAGTTATCCATGCGCTTGAATAGTGTAAATCCAAGTGCTGGACGAAGCAAGTTGCAGTTTTTCCCTTTGACACTAAGGTCTAAGCTATTGGCATTTTTTTCTGTAAAACTATTTTGATGTGTATAAACCCAATCTAATGTAGAAAAAATGTTAATGTCTACAGGAGCTGTATTGACAATGGTACCAACACCCACATGCGTATCGACTTCAACGCCATAGAATTTGCCTTGTGCTACACGGTTAACAGTTCCTGCGCTAGACGTAAGAAAGATAGGGCGTGTGCCTCTAAAACATCCAATGCCTGTAATTGCACTTGCATCCACATAAAATTGACGATTGAATAACCTGGAATAAAGACCTGCATAACCCGTTTTTATGTTACCATTGCCGTCTGGCGAGTCCCAGTTGACAGCTGTTTGGGTGTAGCCTGCAGTAAATCCTGTACAGAGGTTTTTGTTAACAAATAAGTCGATACCACCTGCAACACCCCCCATAGAAGATTCATAGCCAGAAGTTTCATAAGTTGAGTCAAAATGTGCAAATGATCCTACGGGTGTAATCCATTCATTGAAACAGCAGATTTGAGGGCAAAGCAAATAAATCTTATCGAGACGATCGACAAGAGTGCTTTGCATATTAACCATCGATTCCTCTTGTGCTACAAGAAGAGTATTATAAGGGGCTGGATGAAATGTATTGAGTCCTGAAGATAATTGACTTGCTGTAGCTGCTGTAGCAACTGTAAGAACAGATGCTAAATCAGAGCCTGCAACGATATCTCCACTGTTTTCTAAATAATCCAAATAATTAGCAACAGATATAGCATTGGTAGTTGCTGTATAGTCTGGTTGAAGATTTAGGAATGAGAAAAAGGTTTCGTTTAAAAGTGTTAGCATAAGAGATTGAGAATTGTAAGTGACCTGTGGATTTAATCTAGGAATAGTTGAATTTATAGTTGTAAATTCACCTGCAATACTGCCCCCTGCCGTAGCAAATGTATAAGTCTCTCCAGAAGTATAAGTTCCTGGTTCTGCAATCACATTTAAGGTGACATTCGGGTCAATAGTGATATCTCCTGTTGCTGCAATTAGGTCGGTATCCCCACTAGCATTGATTTCGTTATTAAGTGAAGATCCACTTAAAAAAGTAAAATCTGTTCCTGATATTGTACCAATAGAATTACCAGGAGATACTGTACCATGGATATTTACTTTTCCAAATGTACCATTTCCCTTTAAAGTTGCATTTGGGCCTATGGTAAGCAGAGAGTTTTGCATCGATCCATTGACGATAAATGTACCCTCGGAAATGATTGTAGCCCCGCTATGAGTGTGCATGTTGTTTAGGGTAAGAGAGCCAGGGCCTCTTTTTATAAGAGATCCCCCAGAGCCTGTAATTGTGCCTGAATAAGTTGTACTTGGGCCGCCAAGAAGTGTTAATGTACCTGCTTCGAGAGAAACAAGCCCTCCTTTTGATCCACCACCAGAAAGCATGGAAATAGTTTGATTGGTATTGTTTAGGTCCAATACAGCACTTTCATTGTCTTCTAGGTGGTATAAGGAGCTGTTTGAAAAAGCTCCGTGAACACCTGCTTGGAATGTGCCTTCACTGATGGTAACGATTCCTGAATAATTGTTTCCATTTGCGTTATTTAGTGTGAAAGTACCTTTTCCTTGTTTTTTGAGGTTGCCTGTTCCTGAAATTAATCCATTGAAGGTTGTATTGTCCTCTGCACCAAATGTTAAGGCATGATTTCCAAGTATCACATTGGTATTTGAAGAGTTGCTGGAAAGATTACCAATCATTATGGGTTGTGATGAGTTAACAGTGCTAATATCAAAGCTTCCAGAGGAGAAAAGAGAAACGGCCCCTTTGGAATGCAAAGATCCGGCCTCTGACAATTTAAGGGTTCCTGCATGAATGGAGGTTCCTTCAGTATAAGTATTAGAGTTTGTTAGTGTTAATGTACCAGAGCCCTCTTTTGTAATTCCCCCCTTGCCCTGGATGCTGGATACGACTATAACATCGTGTCCATTTGTGTCGATTTTACTTAAATTGCTACTTGTAACAATGTTTCTGCCACTAGATAAATTGAAAGGCTTTCCATATTGAAGCGTGCCACCTGCTAAATTCAGTGCGCCAGAATTATTTCCAAAGTTGCCATTTTCGCTTGCTCTGATTGTACCACCAGCGTGAATGGTTGTACCTCCCGAATAGGTATTTGCCCCATTCAATACCAATACACCAGATCCTTGTTGAATCAGTGCACCTGTTGCATTTTCATCGTCTGAAATCACGCCTGATAATGTAGCAATTCCATTGTTAGTGACTTGAATGGCGCAAGTGCCATTTAACGTGATGTTATTAGGGGTTGATACAGCATCTGAAAGATGTAGTGTGGTAGCATCCTTCATAAGAAGTGAGCCTTTTCCAAGCCCTGAATTGTGTGCAAGTTTAATGCTACCTGCTGATAATGTCGTAGATCCGCTCCATTTATTATTGTTTCCAGATAGTGTTAGGCTTGATTCTGGATCTGAGAATGCAATGTCTCCAGAGCGGTTAATACCGCCTCCCTTATTTGCATCGCCTGCAAATAAACTATCACCTGATTGTAAGATTAAGGTTTTTCCTGGGTTTAGAAAAATACTATCATTGGGGTTAACCATGATAACTTTTCCAAGGTTTACATTGCCGTCTATAACTAAGAGCCCAGGATTTCCTATAGTAGTAACCATATTGGCAGTTCCTGCATTGTCCATAGGGGCACCGAAAAACAGATCACCACCACCTGAACCTACTTGATAGGTAATAACAGATCCATCGGTGGCAGCAGATGTTGCATTATTATCAAATGTTAAATAGCCGCCATCTTCAATCAGCACAATTCCTGTTCCTGAAACGCAATCATTTATGAGCATGCCGCCTGTGGAAGCAACGGTAAGAATGGGTAAATCAGATTTAAATTGTATATCATTAATTTGTAGAAGGTTTCCTGACTGAATGATTACAGGTTGAGCGCCTTTTCCTGGAATTAATGCGCTATCAGAGCCATCTGGAAGACCTGATGGAGTCCAATTAGAGGGTGTATTCCAGTTGATAGTCCCGTCTGTTTTCCAGGTGTAAGATGTTGCATCTACAGTTAACAGAAGGGTTGCATTTGCTATTAGCGCCACTATCCATACGAGTTTATTCATCATTTCAGTACCTATTTTATTCACTACATTCTTTGAATATATATGAAAAATTTAAAAAACAAACAATAGGAATTTTACTTTTGTATGAAAAAGTTTATTGAGTCTTCCAAGAAAGAGCTAATATATCTTTGAATAGATCAAAAATGATCATCTTTATATTAGACTTCTTGCGTAATTACATTTGCTTGTTAAAATTGTCTTTTTTGACATCTTTATCGTTAAATTTTTCAACCATATGTTCACATATGCTTGAAAAATTTATCAATAAATCTACTCAAAAAATTGCAATTTTTCTAAG
>JARLHF010000066.1 GCA_031292375.1 Chlamydiales bacterium | reverse complement strand
TCTCTGTGGCTCCGTGTTTCATTTATTTTCGTTAGAGTCATTCCTATTCCTAATATACAACCCAAAAAACCAGCTTTAAATTTTAATGAACAAGAGCTTAAGTTGTTAACAATAACCTAGTTAAAAATCGAGCTGACGTTATATAAGAAGCTAAATCAAGGAACAGTGTCTTATCAGGAACAGAAATGCATTTTTGAAGCTCTTATTACAGGACTTGCAAATATGCATAAAGAAGGGTATGTTCATTGTGATTTAAAGCCAGCCAATATAATGCTTCATATGGGCTTAAATGGTTTACAAGTCCTGATTGGGAATTTGGGAACTTCTAAAAGGCCTGGTTTATTACCTTGTATAGGAGGAACACCCGAGTTTTAGGCTCCAGAGTATATGGAAGTAGATTCATTGGCTCTTCTCAATTACACATTATCTTGTGATGTATGGTCTTTGGGTTGTATTTTATGGAGCTTATTTAAAGGAAATCTGAGTCATCCTTGGCTTAGCAGGCAACGTTCACTTAGCCTTGGAGGCTCTGAATTATTGAAATTTATAGCTCATGGCATACGAGATGCAATAAATGAAGATCCAAGTTTTTATGAACCCCCACCGCCTTTTGATAATGAAACTTATAAGCCTATTTGGGATGTGGTTGTAAGTATGCTTAGCTTAGATCCTAGTGAGCGTATTACTATGGAAGAGGCTGCACTGCGCCTTGGGTCATTGCAGTGGCCACAATAATTTTCAATGCATTTGTGTATAGGTTTGTATATAATGTGTCTTGGAGTTACACTGCCTCTATATTTGAATTGTGTATCTAATGAAATGGTTAAATACAGCGATACTTCGCCATCTTGATTTTCGTGTCCTACCGATTATTTTAAGTCTTATGTGTATAAGTCTTTTGGTAATTTCTTCTAATGACATCTATGCAAGTTTAGACAATATTTTTTTTACTCCAAGAGTAAAAAGCCAGGTTCAATGGTTTTTGATAGGGATTGCAGTCTATCTTTTTTTTGCGGTTTTGGATTATAACGTCCTGCGCGAGTGGACGTGGATTTTATACATTATCATGCTAATAGCCTTGGTGGGGCTATTTTTTACAGAAACGGGTAAAAATGTGCAAAGATGGTATAAGCTACCTTTTATGAAATTACAGCCCTCCGAGATAGCTAAACTCATTATTGTACTTACGCTTGCTTGGTTTTTAGATAGAAGAAAAGCTGTTTCCCATACATGGAAAACAGCAATTATTGCAGGCATCATTGTAGGTATTCCTTTTATATTGATTTTCAAACAGCCAGATCTTGGAACAGCTCTTCTGCTTTTCCCAATTACTCTTGTCATGTTCTATTTTGGAGGGGTTAAGCGAAGTGTTATTCGCTTGATGAGTGTTTCTGGAGCTTGTACATTGGTTGTTGTGCTCTTCTTTTTTCTTGGCATTTTTTCTCATAAAGAGATGCGCCCTATTGCAACGGTTGTTTTGAAGGATTATCAGTATGATCGCTTAGACCCAAATACGTATCATCAAAAAGCAGCTCTTATTGCAATTGGTTCTGGAGGTCTTACGGGAAGCGGCTGGAAAGAGAGTGAATTTACTCGTAAGGGATGGCTTCCAGAAGCTCAGACAGATTCTGTTTTTCCAGCTTTTGCAGAAGAGTTTGGCTTTATTGGAATTGTAGCCTTTTTAGGGCTCTATTACGCGCTTATTTATTTTAGCTTTCAAGTAACTGCCGTTGCAAAAGACCATTTTGGTTGTCTTTTATCCTCTGGAATTACTACATATTTGGCTATGCATGTAATTGTTAATGTGGGCATGATGTCAGGCCTTTTGCCAATTACGGGTGTACCGCTTATTTTAATGAGTTATGGAGGATCTTCTGTTTTGGCAACAATGACAGCTCTTGGTATATTACAAAGTATTTATAGTAGAAGGTTTATGTTTTAATGGCTTTTTTATTGGAAGAGGGTGTGTGGCTTGGAGAGGGTCAAATAGAGCTTTGTCAATATGCTCAGCAGCTTACTTATTATACGAAATGGAAAATTGGCCCATTAGTTGATGGGAAAATAGATGCTATCCAGGAAGTAGAGATTGCAGATGGCCATGAGCGCGTTATCAATAGATATAGCTTTTTTAAAACAGAGGCACATAGCTTTCAGATTGAACTAGAAAATGAATTATTTGGAAAAGTTTCTGGTAAAGGAATTATCTCAACAGGTGCAATTGCTTGGGAATTTCATGGAGAAGACCTCATCTTTGAGGGATTTGAGTTGTTTCAACTTAAAAATGATGGTACCTACATTAATCGCGCTGAATATGCTACCGATGGTGAGCCCCACTCCATCATCAGTGGCACCTTATGGAAAAAGTAAGGAGTTTTAATAATTTATGTTACGAAAAAAAAACTTTAAAATAGGCTCTTGCGTAATATGAGTTATTAAAGGCCTCATTAAGTAGCTTATTTAAAGCTACTTAATGAGGCTTGGAGAAATTTAGCTTAGTTGCAAGGTGATGTGTACACCTGCTGCAAGCGTTAAGCCTTTAAGAGCGTCCACAGTTTTGCCAGTTGGATTTAAGATATCCAAAAGTCTTTTGTGTGTGCGGATTTCAAACTGCTCTCTAGATTTTCTGTCTACGTGAGGAGATCTAAGTACTGTATAGATCTCTCTGTTAGTTGGCAGGGGAATTGGCCCCGCAACTCTTGCGCCTGTGCGCTTTGCTGTTTCTACAATGTCAGAAGTACAACGATCAAGTACGCGTTGATCATATCCCTTCAGACGAATGCGAATTTTTTGTTTGCTTTGTTTAGCCATGGCTTTTAACTATCCTACTTTTTCATTATTTCTTCTTGAATTTTTGCAGGAACGCGCTCAAAGTGGCTTGGTTCCATAACAAATGAGGCCCTACCTCTACTGACGTTACGAATGTCTGTGGAGTAACCAAAGAGTTCACTTAAGGGTACTTCAGCATGTATAACAACAGTTGTTTTATGAGCATCTTGTCCGATAATTTTGCCGCGACGTCTGTTCAAGTCGCCCATGATGTCACCAACAGCCTCTTCAGGCGAAGAGACATCTACTTTCATGATAGGCTCTAGAATGATGGGTTTACATTTTTTAGCCGCATCTTTAATAGCCATAGATCCGCAGATCTTAAAGGCCATCTCACTAGAGTCAACTTCGTGATAAGATCCAAATACAATGGAAACTTTCATGTCAACAAGAGCATACCCTGCAAGAACGCCAGTGGATAGCCCTTCATTAACGCCTTTAATTACTGCTGGTATGAATTCTTTTGGAATGACACCACCCACAATTTTATTAAAGACCTCGTTTCCTTTGCCAGCTTCGTTAGGCTCTACTTCGAGCACCACGTGAGCATATTGTCCTTTACCACCTGATTGTTTAACAAATTTGGTGTCAGACTTACCAGCTGCTGTGATTGTTTCTTTGTAAGACACTTGCGGTTTACCCACATTTGCATCTACAGAAAATTCTCTCATCATACGGTCTCTTAAAATCTCTAGGTGAAGCTCACCCATTCCAGAGATAATGGTTTGACCCGTTTCTTCGTTAGAATGTACACGGAACGTAGGGTCTTCTTCTGAAAGAGAACTAAGAGCTAAAGAAAGCTTTTCTCTATCGGCTTTTGATTTTGGCTCAATTGCCATATCAATAACGGGCTCTGGAAACTCCATCTTTTCAAGAAGAAGAGGATTGTCAGGTGTACAGAGAGTGTCCCCTGTTGTTGTGCACTTAAGACCAATACAAGCTGCTATATCACCTGTGTAGAACTCATCACGGTCTTTTCTGTTGTTAGCATGCATCTCTAGAAGGCGAGATACGCGCTCTTTCTTGTCCTTTGTTGTGTTTACAAGATTTGTACCCTTTACTAAGGTTCCGCTGTAAACGCGTACAAACGTAAGTCTGCCAACATAAGGGTCAGACATGATTTTAAAGGCAAGAGCTGCAAGAGGACCATTATCGTCTGGCTGCAACACTAAAGGCTCGAGTGTGTCCACGTTGAGACCTTTAATTTCGCCGCGATCAAGAGGAGATGGCATCCAAGCAACAACAGCATCGAGTAGTTGTTGTACACCTTTGTTTTTAAAAGATGCGCCGCAAAGTACAGGATTGAATTTGTTTGCACAAACAGCTTTTCTGATGGAAGCATGGACTTCCTCTACGGTTAAAGTCTCTGGAGCTTCGAGCACTTTGTGCATGAAAGCTTCATTGTCTTCATCAAGTGTTGCAAGTTCCTCTAGAAGGTCTGCTCTCATTTGTTCGCATTTTTCACGTAAGTCTGCAGGAATCTCTGTGATCTCGTACTCGATTCCTTGATCTTCTGTGTGGAAGATGTGGGCTTTCATTGTAACAAGATCAACAAGTCCTGAGAATTCTGCTTCTGCACCAATAGGACATTGAACAGGAAGCGCATTGGTCCCAAGCTTTTCTTTAAGTGTTTTGAAACATTCAAAGAAATCAGCACCTGTGCGGTCCATTTTATTGACAAATGCAATGCGAGGCACTTTATATTTATCAGCTTGGCGCCATACTGTTTCAGATTGTGGTTGTACACCAGCAACAGCGCAAAACAGCGCAACAGCACCATCTAGCACGCGCAAAGATCTTTCCACTTCGATTGTAAAGTCAACGTGTCCTGGAGTGTCGATGATATTGATCTTACTTTTTTTCCAGTGTACAGTTGTTGCAGCAGAGGTAATTGTAATCCCTCTCTCTTTTTCTTGTTCCATCCAGTCCATAGTGGCAGCACCTTCATGGACTTCTCCAATTCTGTGCACACGTCCTGTGTAGAATAAGATACGCTCAGTTGTTGTTGTCTTACCGGCATCAATGTGAGCCATGATCCCGATATTACGTACATCTTCAAGCTTATCAGTGTCTGGTCTTGGCATTGTCTTAACTCCTTTTTATTACCATTTGTAGTGTGCAAAGGCTTTATTAGACTCAGCCATTCTGTGAGTATCATCTTTTTTCTTGATGGTTGCGCCTTGATTGTTAAAACAATCAGTAAGCTCGCTTGAGAGGCCATCTTCCATAGAGCGGCCTGCTTTTTCTCTGGAATAATTGATAATCCAAAGCATAGCAAGGGAGGTGCGCCTTTCTGCTGGGATTTCAACAGGTACTTGGTAGGTAGCTCCACCAATACGACGAGATTTTACTTCAAGAGCGGGTTTTGCATTCTCAAGAGCCTCTTCAAAGGCATAGAGAGGATGTTCAGCATTGACACGTT
Source organism: Chlamydiales bacterium (assembly GCA_031292375.1). Lineage (NCBI taxonomy): Bacteria > Pseudomonadati > Chlamydiota > Chlamydiia > Chlamydiales > Chlamydiales bacterium. The sequence continues at coordinate 15,819 of JARLHF010000066.1, read as the reverse complement.
TTGCAAATTTTTCAATTGCATTATACACAACTTGTCTTGCAATAGATTTTTTTCCATCTTGCATAACTTTGTTGATGAATTTAGCAAGCACTAGGCTGCCATATACTGGGTCTGGTTCAATTTTGCGCTTATCTGCGCGATGTCTTCTAGACATAGTCTCCTCAAAATTATATATCGTTTAAACTATCTGTTTTTGAAGATCGCAAGTTGCTTCACCTGGCTCTTTAAGGCTATCTAAGATAGCTTTTTCTAGAGCCTTGCGCGTGATTTGGGCTTTCTTAAATTAATATGAAGAAAGCAAAAATCACGTGCCGAGATACACATCTTACGAATATCTCAGCGTTACTTGGGTCTTTTTGCGCCGTACTTCGATCTTCCTTGTTTACGGTCTTTTACTGCTGCGCAGTCTAAAGTACCTCTCACGATGTGGTAACGAACACCTGGCAAGTCTTTTACTCTGCCGCCGCGTACCAAAACGATGCTGTGTTCTTGTAGGTTATGGCCTTCGCCACCGATGTAGGCAATAACTTCTTGGCCGTTGGAAAGGCGAACCCAGGCTACTTTTCTAAGAGCAGAGTTGGGTTTTTTAGGAGTTTTTGTCTTTACTTGTAGACAGACTCCACGTCTTTGTGGGCATTGATCTAAGGCAGGTGATTTTTTGCGTTTTTGTTTACACTCACGGCCTTGACGTACCAGTTGATTTATTGTAGGCATAGCGCGCCTTTCTCCTTAAAAATAGGGTTATTAGCTTACGAGAAAGTACAGTGGTCTATAAAATTTTCATCTCGACCAAAGACAGTGAGAGAAACATAATCTATGAGAGCATTAATTCGCAAGTAGGATTTGAGGATTGAGTATAATTAAATATTTTGATAGCTTCCAAAGAAAAAGAGATGTTGAGGAGATTTAAAATGTCCCATTTAAAAGATGTTGAGAAAAAAAAACGCATGGATGATCCTGTACAATTTAAAAAGATGATGGAAGCAATTGTAGGTCTTGCAAAAAAAGCGCCTTCCATTAATCAATTGATCGAATTTTCTGGTGATGCTGAAGAAAATCTTTATGGAGTTGCAAATCATCTATATGAAACGGGGCACTATAAAGAAGGAATTGATGTTTTTGATAAGTTATTTATGTTAGATGTTTCTAGTTATAGATATGCACTTGGCGCAGCTGCTTGTCGTCATCAGTTGAAGCAGTATGCAAAGGCAATTGCTTACTACATGATTGCAGGCATCAATAACCCATCTAATCCTGCGCCTAGTTTTTTTGCTGCAGAGTGCAGCTTGGAACTTGGGGAAAAAGAGTCGGCGCTACTCTTTTTCCAAGAGACTTTACAGAAGATAGGTGATAGTAAAGAATTTCATACCATAAAAGAGCGCTCAGAACTTCTTATTCCCGCTTTGAAAAATCCAACGCAAGAATAGACTTCTTGCATAATTAGCTTTGCTTAGAAAAATTGAAATTTTTTGAGTAGATTTATTGATAAATTTTGCGAACATATGGTTGAAAAATTTAATGATAAAGATGCTAAAAAAGGCAATTTTAACAAGCAAATGTATACACAAACAATTCTTTAACTTGTTTGTGTATATAAATCAATTATCCAAAAAGTTTGGCAAGATCAACGGGATGTAAGTCCCGATCGCCAGACCACGCATTATCAAACGCTACTTCAAGAGTTTTAGAGCCCATGATCACCCCATGAGTTGTGAAAGGATTATTTACCCATGGAATAGACTGAGTATGCGATAAAATCTCTTTTGGATCTTGTATTTGACTGTTTCTCTCTAGATAGTCCTTAATCAAGCTTTTCCTGTACTTTCCATTAAACATATCATGTTTTTCCGGATTGCAAGAGCAATTTGTCGTAATCAGTACATCCTGTTTTGTCAATAGACGAAGACGATGATTATTGTGCCTATCTTGAGACCAGGCATTAGTCCAATCTTCTTTTTGGTACATTGAAAACGTACCCGCTTTTGCTTGATCAGATACACTCAGATGATATGGACCCATAGGCTTTTGAGAAGCAATAAATTTTTCAGCTTGATCAAAAGTATGACAATTTTCCAAAATCATGCGATTGTAAAAGGCCGCAGGAATACCTTCTATAGTAGTAATTCCCTTTTCATAGGGTGTTACATTCATAGCAACAGATAGTCCTGAGCTATTAATGCCAGTGAGGGAACCGATAAAGCCTGGTACTGAAACTTCAGCCACACGAATTCTCGTAGCAGAATTAATTCGAGAAATCACAAGACTTAATCTACCCAAATTACCAAATGAAAACCAGTCCAGCGTACGCGCAAATAATGGCACGTTATCCTTGTCATAAAGAGCTGTTAATGTGCAAGCAACTGCCTGTGTTGAAAATAATGGGTTTGCCTCCTCTTTTTCTTTCTCTGTAGCATTAACTTTAGACGGATTAAAATACATTCTGTCTGGCATAAGTTGAAGATAAAGTAGATCTTCTAAGGTAATGGTACTTTCGAGTAATCCTTTCCTTGAGTTGTAGCCATCAACTAATCCTTGAAGCTCCAAAAGAAATTTCTCGGGAATTTTAGATTTTACAACGTCTAAAATCTTCCCTATTTTTGATGGTCTTTTCTCTCTTGCAAGAGTAAAAAGGCATAATTCAATATTTCGATAAAGGCTTGCAAGAGCATCTCTAAGAAGATATCCTTGAGTGTATCCCGATTCATAAGGATCTTCTGAGTCTATCCTTAAAATGGGTACTTCTCCATCATAATAAAGCTCTCCTAAAAGCTTACCATTCCTTTCCAATTTCTCTGGGGAAAATGCATGATCTTTCATATCATGACGCATGGGAACTAGACAATTTAGTATCCGAGAAGCCACATATGTAATTCCTATAATGAGTGCACCACCAATAGCAATTCCAGTAATCATAAGAGGCGATGTTGCAAAAGCTGCTGCAGCAATGACACCTACTCCAATTGTATATGCTGCTACTTCAGCCACCTTTCGTGTGGTTGGATGATCATACAACCAATGATGAACCCTAATACTAGTAAAAGAGCAGATGTGTTTCCAGGTAGTCCAAATTTTAGCTGAAGGGTAGGTGAATAACTGCTGTCCGCTACCAATATTTTCATGCACCTGGTTAAAACTCATAGCTTCCTCACCTTTGAATGATTTATTATCTCAAAAACTATTCTAGCAAAAATATTTAAAGATTGCATAAAAAATTCATTAATTTCTAGTTATACACAATTAATCTGAAGTGAAATTTATCAAATTGTATTAAAAGTAGATGCTTTTCGTTTGCTTAGCCTTGGTTCCTTTAAGACCTATGCGAGAACCAATCTTAGGAACAATAACCGTTTTTGCAAGTAATAGGGCAACTTCAGAATGTAGAAGTTTTTCGCTCTGACTAAATGTAAGACGATCTCCCAAATCACATAATTCGTGGTAAACTTGTTCTTCGTAGCTTTTTAGCTCTAGAGCTTCGATTTCATCCGATTCTAAGGCTTTTAAAACTTTATCTACACTGTCTTTAGTGTCACTAATATGAAGATTACCCAATTTGTATGTCATAGTATGCATATAAATAGTTTTTAATTCTATTGCGCGTTTTAAAAACTCCTGTTTATCCATACCTTTTGTATAAATTTTAGGAATCATCATTTTAAAGTGCATCCAAAGCCCATCTACAGAAGCTTGATGAGTACTCTCCATATCCTTTCTTACCTCGTCAGGACCTCCTGGTTGAAAATTCCATCGGATATTGAAATGATCTTGCAACTTTTGGATATGATTATCACTCAAACGCGCAGTATCACCAGCAAAATAAATATCACCCTCTTCATGGCCTTGAATGACATAGCCTAAAAAAGTAGATTCATGTCCACCGCAAGGACCTTGTCCACTCCAATGGCGGGCAGGGGTTGCAGAGATCTGCATGAAGAAAGTTTCCCCATTTTTTTCAAATGTAACTTTTTTCTTTTCCCACCAATCAAGTTCTATAATGTTAGCATCATCAAAACCAAGCTCCTTAGCAAGTGTTGAATAGCGTTCCTTATCCCCCTGAGGAACCATCATAATTGGTTGTTGAGCAAACAGTTTTTTGACTGTCTCTTTGCTATAATGGTCTAAATGATTATGAGAAAGCAAATAGACATCAGGGGCAGGCATTTTTTCTATAGGACGGGCAAATTTTGTTTGCCTTGGATAGAGAATCGCATTTAAATCCCCTTCGACAGGATCTGTAATGACATGAAAAGCTGCTAATTTTCCACTTGGTGATTTTAAAGGAATGCTCAAAAACAAAGAGGCATGTCCTAACCAAAACGAGGTGGGTTCCGTAACTGTGTTGCTTAAAGGGCTTATTGATGCTGCATAGATCTGCTCATCTGTTTCATTATTTTTACGATAATGATATTTTTGGAATGTGTTCACTTTAAATCCAAATATCTTAGAAATAGCCTCAATCACACGACCTATGATACTTAAAAGTCTTTCTTTTTGAGTGCTGATAAAAATGCGGCTAGCTTCTGTGCTGTGGTCAATATTATCTCCTGGATAACGACGAACATTGTGTTTTATACACATGCGATTTTCTTTACAAACTGTGGGTTTATCGTTTTGAAGGTCCTCAGGGATAAGAACATCTTTGACTGCAAGAATTTTTGAAGGATTTAATTCTAAAACTTTTGGATTATGGACTAAATTTAATGTAAGTTGATGCCCTAATGTTTTGGGATACTTTTTTGTCCTTTCTACTGTTTGGTTATATTTTTGAGCAGCAATAAACAATTCTGTTGTTTCACAAGTGTGTTGAGCAATAAAATTTTCACGTCCAAAGCTTGACAAGTCACTGACATTTTGGTTGATTAAGTCTTGAAGTGTTTTTTTGTGGGACTGGCTTGAATAAAAAAAGTAGAAAAATATTTCTCTTAAAACGCCATTTTTTTTAATAATTTGCGTTCCATCTCTTTCTGTTTCTATTCTAAAATGAAAAAAATTTTGATGTATATTATTCGCAACTGTAAATAAATTCTCTGTAATTGAATAGATACTAGTCATTACTTACTCGGTTTACAACAAAGCTTTGGATCAATATCGTAAAGCCACTGCTTATATGCATCATATTGATTTCGATCTGGCGCTCTCTTTGCACCCACTTCTTTAAGTGCTTCTAGCTGCGCAGCCCTCCCATCGAGATAAACAGTCCAACTCTCGCTTTTATTAAGTAGCCAATTTGCTCCATCCTTTGAGACTACTGATACAACAAGGGCAGCAAGAGCTGTAACAGATTTAAATGGCACGAAGATCCATTGGACTGCAGAATATCCAGTTAATTTTACATTAATTTTAGTACGCTCAAATTCTCTCCAATTTTTTGAAAGGATGATTGGTGTCCAGACTGAGCGAATGGGTACTTTTAGCACGAGCCTTGCTCCATCACGGATGAATTGGATGCTTCGTAAAACAGATTCTTTGAAAATTTGCGCTAAAGCTTCAGTTGCAGCTCGCTTTGTCACATCGCTAAAATCCATCAATAATGCAGTTATAACTTCAGGTTGGTTTTTATACCAATTAGAATTAGAAGCATAAGTATGCCATTGAAGATTATCATTATAAGGAATAGACATAATCATTAGCTCCTATTATTTTTATGCGACTTTTGTTTCTGCTACAGCTTCAAAAGAGTTATCAAATTTTGCAGCATCAAAGATGCGATTAGCAAGATTAGCAACTTCTTTTACACGCTCAATAGTTGGTGAATAAGTACCTGAATCATAATTCATCATGAAGCGGTTTTTTTCCTTGTCATACCACATTTCACCCGAGCAATAAACATCTTGACGGCCAGCAAGAAGAGCATGTTTACTAAGTGCCCAATCAGCAACTTTTCTATGCTTCTCGCTAGCAGTGCCATTGGCGTTTACTCTTGCGATAACCATTTTGTCATCAAGAAGTACGTAGTTGAGGCGCTCACCATTGGTTGATTTAAGGTGCTTGAAAATGTCTTGTGTATGAAGATAAATAGTGTCTTCTCTTCCCATCATATGTCTTCGTAGAAACCGTATCATAGGCATAGAGAAGAAAAAATCTCTTTTTAAGCGCGTGCTAAAGCTTGGTTTTTCTTGTGCGAATGGGCGTAATTTAATTCTCTGATCTTTTTTTCCCTCTGTTGCAAATTTCTGAAAAGCATCAAAAATATCTTTTTTATTAGAAGAGAGATCCAATTCGTATATGGTATGTCGACCCCAAATGCGAGAAACGGCTTCACCTAGGAATGAGGGAACGGAAACAGTCACTTTGCGTTTTCCTAAATACTCATCATTTATTTCTTGAAGAGGTCCTGCTGCTTCAAGGCGTGTTTTTTCTTGAGCGATCAAAGCTTTTGCAGCAATTCCGCGAGTTTTCTGATTTTCTTCAGTGTCAGCATGACGGACACGGTGACGAAGACGCGTGCCAACGACAGCTGTGTCTACGTCCTCAAAGAACTTTTCAAGGCTATGCTCTGTTGTATTAAGGATTTTAAAATGAACTTTGTGTTTTACCCCGCTAGAGTCAGTGAAAAATACATTTCGGAACATTAAGTGTTCCATAAATGTATTAGGGAAGACAACATCATCCATAACTACCCCTTCAATCGAGAATCCTGCTTGTTGTAATACACGACAGTTTGTGTTGACACAAGTGATGTCTTTGCGTCCTTCCAAGTCTTTTGCTGCTTGTTCAAATCGCTCTAAGGCTTCTTTTGGAAGATTAGATGGAATAAGAAAAACTCCAGACTGAATTTTACCATTTGTTGCATGATAGGTCATAGCTTCTCTGCGAAGAGATTTAGCATCAACCTTTACTGTTTGAATAGCACCATCTTTTTCTGATTTAGTTACAAAGGTAGAGACATTTGGGATACCAAAGTTGATTGCCATGATGCCTGATTTAAAAATATTCGATGCCATGACAGTTTTCAATGTTGGATCGTTAGTTGCTGGAAACTCTGTGATCATTTCAGGTTTAATGATTTCAAATGTTTTAACACCATGCAGAAAACTAGAAAACTGTTCAAATTGTGCTACGTGCTTGACATTAAGAAAGTCTTGAGCAGTCATCAGTTGAATATCATCAACAAGTACTTCTTGTGTTGCAACCATATCGATTAATGCGCGTCTTGCAATGGACGGAATAAATAAGATGTCCCTAACAGCTTTCACTGTTTTAAGATATTCGCCTTCTAAAAGAGCCGCAGACTCTGTATGATAGCCACAAATTTTGTAAACGCCCGCTTTTATTGGATCCCAAGTAAGAAGTTTAACGACGCGAAAAGTAAATTTTGCAGTTGTTGTAAAAGGAGATATTAAGATTATTTGACTAAATTTCACAAAACAACAGAATCGGCTTTTTCTTGACTTATCAATAATATTTTGACTGTATTCAGTGTTTTGGTATATGTTTGTTGCTGAAAGATTAAGATTAGCCGTCATTTCATATCCTTTTAGTTAATAAACTAAGAGGATTGTAACATGCCTGCATTAAAATTTTATTAAGAGCCAGTCATATCCAAGTGTTTTAGGCCTCACTGGAAAAGATCTGTTTGAATTTTTTCATGTAATTGCATATCAGGACTTGACATCTAGTAAATCCTAGTTAAGTTTTATTATACTTATCTTACGTTGTACAACATTCATTATAATTATGTATAAATCTTTGCATATTGGAAATGAAAGGATAAAAAGGCGATCATAACACTGCGTGAGCCGTTTGATAAGCTAGTAGCAGTGTCAGATCATCCCATATGTCGGAGGAGGTGGGATTCGAACCCACGGTACGTTTATCACGTACACATGCTTTCCAAGCATGCTCCATCGGCCACTCGGACACTCCTCCAAAAGATGCAAGAGCTTACTCCAAAAAAGAGTTCTTCTTCAAGCATAAAATATTACGAGGATTCTCTCGCAGCGAGAATTCCTCACAGTATTAATCATCTTGAAAAATAGCTTTACTATAAAGTACTATAAGCTCCTTAGATTTCTCAAACTTTAACAAACGATCGTCATGCATCTATTTTTTCTTTTCTTTGTTTTCTTGGCTTCTTTCCTGACAGCTCAGGAAAAACCTCGTGTTTTGGTCAGTATCGCTCCGGAGAAATTTTTTGTAGAAAGAATTGCCGATGATAGCGTTGTTGTCGACGTACTTGTGCCACCAGGCGCAAGCCCCCACAGCTTTGAGCCCTCTCCTAAACAAATTATTAATGCAAGCCGTGCAATAATCTGGTTTCGCATAGGAGAGCCCTTTGAGCCTCGTGCAATCGACGTTCTTACTAGTCACAAGCCTAATATGATCATCATAGATACCAGAAAAGATATCCCTCTACTTACTATGGACTCTCATGCAAAATGCAAGGGCTGCTCACAACATGGTGATGACAAAGACACTCACATATGGCTGAGTCCAAGACTTGCACAAGTTCAAGCTAAAACCATAAAAGACGCCCTCATTACAGCTTTTCCAGAAAACAGAGAACTTTACGAAAAAAACTTTTGTTCTTTGATCCATGATCTGCAAGACTTAGACAAAGAGCTTATTCTTCTTTTTCAAAGCATGCCCGTCCGCTATATTCTAGTGTCTCACCCAGCTTTTGGCTACCTTGGAAGAGACTACAACTTTGTTCAACTCTCTCTTGAGATAGAAGGAAAAGACCCTTCTTCTAGACAACTTACAGAACTGCTCAACAAAGTGCGCTCCCTTAATTTAACACGCGTTTTTACACAAGAGCAGTACCAGAATAAAGGCGCTCTTCTCATCGCCAAAGAAATTAACGCTCAAATCTATAGTGTAGACCCTTATTCTGGAGACTATCTCAATAATCTAAAAAAAATCGGTCTTCTATTTTCTAATCACTAACAAGCAAAAGTTGTCCTCATGAGCATCATTCAAACAGAATCTCTTAGCTTTTCTTACGAAGATGAGTGGATACTTCAAAATGTAACGGTCTCTGTTGAAGCAAATGAATTTATTGGTATTATTGGTCCCAATGGTGGGGGGAAAACAACTCTATTAAAACTCATTATGGGGCTTTTAAGGCCAACGCAGGGCTCTATTTCAGTGCTTGGAGAAAGCCCTAAAGCTGCGCGAAAAAAAATTGCTTATGTTCCACAAGTCATGCGCTTTGATAAGCATTTTCCCATTTCCGTATTTGAACTAGTCCTTGGTGGAAGGCTCTCTTTTGCCCCTTGGTGGGGAGGATTTCCTGAAAAAGACAAGAAATATGCGCTCAATGTCCTAGAACAAGTTAACCTAATTGATTTTAAAGACCGTCCATTTGGCACACTTTCTGGAGGACAAGCTCAAAGGGCACTCATTGCAAGAGCCCTTGCATCTGATCCTGAAATTCTTCTTCTCGATGAGCCAACAGCAAGTGTCGACGTTCATGCAGAAGCAGACATTTATGACATACTCATAAAACTGAAAAACAACAAGACCATCTTAATGGTAACACATGACCTAAAAGCCATTATGAAACATGTTCAACGCATTTTTTGCGTTCAAAAAGAAGTGGTTGTATTACGTCCTGAACAAGTTTGTGAACATTTTGCAATAGGCCTTTACCATCCCCCCATAACCCCCTTCTTTCCAAGGAAACAATGATCGCATTTATTCAAGCATTTCTAACAAATCCCATTTTACAAACAGCTCTTCTTGCAGGAATTGTTGCATCTGTTGCAAGTGGTATTGTTGGATCCTATGTTGTAGTCAAACGTATTGTATTTATTAGCGGCAGCATTGCGCATTCTGTTCTTGGAGGCATGGGCCTTTGCTTATGGCTCAAACGCACACAAGGCATTGAGTATGCAACACCTATCTTAGGCGCCCTCATTGCAGCAGTTGTATCAGCATTAATTATTGGCTGGATTCACCTGAAATACCGTCAACGAGAAGATTCTGTCATTGCAACCCTTTGGGCTGTTGGCATGGCTGTTGGCGTTATTTTTATTTCTCAAACGCCCGGATTCAATGTAGAGCTCATGAGCTTTCTTCTTGGCAACATCTTGTGGGTAAGTCATAGTGACATCTGGATGCTCTGTAGCTTAGACATTGTTGTACTTGGAATCGTATTACTTTTACATAAACGCTTTCTTGCAATCTGCTTTGATGAGGAACAAGCTTATCTACAAGGCATTCCTGTGCATACCCTTTACCTTCTTTTGCTTGCTCTCATTGCTGTATCTGTTGTGCTATTGATCCAAGTAGTTGGCATTATCCTTGCAATTGCCATGCTTACATTACCTGCAACAATTGCAGGCCTATTCACGAAAAGGCTTTCTCTCATTATGGTGTTTGCAATTATTATTAGTGCAGCCTTTTGTATTTTTGGAACGATGCTTTCTTATAATCTTGACTGGCCAGCGGGGGCTACCATCGCACTTGTTGCAGGATGCGCTTATTTAGGCTGCCTCTTTAAGGCTCATAAAGTAAAAAGTTAGCTATTATTTTAAAGTTTTTGCGTAACATAAGTTATTAAGAATAAATCTCACAAAGCGTGTGAAGAAGAGAGGGTATGCCATCTCCTGTAAGAGCAGATATTTCAAAAAGAGTCTCTTTTGTAAAAGGATACTTTTCTCTAAACTCCTCTGCATACATTTCAGAATCATCTGCATCCATTTTATTGAGGACTACAAGAAAAGGCCTTTTTAAAAGCTCTTCATCATACGACTTAAGCTCATTTTGCAATACTAAAAGATCGTCAACAGGATTTCTTCCATCGATACCAGAAGCATCTACAATATAAATAAGCAATTGTGTGCGTTCAATATGACGTAAAAACTCAAGACCAAGCCCTTTATTTGCATGTGCCCCTTCAATAATACCAGGAATATCTGCAAGTAAAAGTTTTTTTTTGTTTTCCAGCTGAATATAACCAAGATTGGGCCTAAGAGTTGTAAAGGGGTAGGCAGCAATTTTTACTGGAACATACGTAACTTTTGACATGAATGTGGACTTTCCTGCGTTTGGAAAACCTACAAGACCAATATCTGCAATGAGTTTTAATTCTAGTTCCACCTCTTTTTGCTGGCCAGGTGTACCAAGAGTGCAAAAGTTAGGTGCTTGACGCGTAGGTGTCTTGTAAAATTCGTTACCTTTTCCGCCCTTTCCGCCCTGACATAAAATAAATGTCTGTCCATGCTCCGTAAGATCGAAGAGAATATCACCTGTTTTTTTATCTTTTACCAGGGTTCCACAAGGAACTTTGATTGTAAGATCATCACCCTTTTTACCTTGGCGAGAACTTGCTCCCCCAGCTTTTCCATCATCTGCTTTAATCAAACGACGATTACGGTAGGCTTCCAATGAGGGAACTTGGTCATCTGCAATTAAAATAACAGATCCACCCTTTCCTCCATTGCCCCCAGAGGGACCACCTTTAGGCATGAATTTTTCTCTGCGCCATGCAACAACGCCGTTTCCGCCTTTGCCTGCGGCAAATTTTACTGTTACATGATCAACAAACATAATTTATCTTAACTTTATACACATCGTGAATGAAAAATTTTATACGCGCCCGTGCCCGCATCCCAATTACATAAACTACATTTCGATTCCACGTCGATTCCACGAATGGTTTAAATGTAGTTTTATAAAAAAATCAACGATAGAGACGTGAAGGAAAGCTTAAACGTTTGGCCCGCCGGGCCAAACGCTATAAACTATAAGCTAAAGGGCGACAAATCAGATAACTGGCTGAACTGAAACATAGGTGCGATTTGTTTTACGGAACATGACTGTGCCATCAACAAGTGCAAACAATGTATCATCATTGCCACGACCTACATGCTTTGCAGGATGCCACTTAGTACCTCTTTGGCGAATCAAGATGCTACCTGCTGTAACAAATTCACCCTGACAAGCTTTTACTCCAAGTCTCTTTGAGACGGAATCACGACCGTTACGGCTTGATCCCTGACCTTTCTTATGTGCCATGACGTCCTCTCTTAACCAATAATATCAGTAATCTTTACTCTAGAATATCTTTGACGATGTCCCACTTTTCTTCTGTAGTTTTTGCGGCGTTTGTATTTAAAAGCAACGACTTTTGGGCCCTTTACTTCATCTACAAGCTCTCCTTTAACGATAGAACCACCTATGTGAGGATCGCCTACTTTTGTTGTGCTTCCATTACCAATGAAGAGAACTTCATTAAACTCTACAGCACTATCTACCTCTTGACCGAGAAGCTCAACGTCAATGACATCACCTTTTTCTACTCGATACTGCTTTCCACCTGTCGCAATAATGGCGTACATGTTGCCCCCTGAAATCTGAAACTCAATTTATCTCTTAATTTGCAAAGCAGTCTACAACAGCTACGTTTTTGTCGTCAAGTTACAAATAAGAAATCCAAAAACTCGTAGCAAAAAAAGAAGCGCTGAAACTATTTTCATTCAAACAATTTCAGCGCCAAGTGGCCAGAACTGGAATCGAACCAGCGACACAAGGATTTTCAGTCCTCTGCTCTACCAACTGAGCTATCTGGCCAAAGAACGTAGAGGATATAAAAGGGAGCGATTTATTGCAACTCGAAACTTTGTAGATAATACTTAACAATAAATTATTAGTTTGATAGGGTAAAAAACAAAAAGGAGAAAACAATGGTAAATCTTACTCCCAACAGCCCTACAACACCCTTAGAACCTACCCCTGGTCAAAAAGCAACTAAACCTCTACCAGAAAATATCCATCGTGTAGCAAGTCTTGCAAGCAAACACATAAGCGAAACTGGAAAAACTCCACCTCCTCTCGATCCTAGCCGAGTAAAAGCTAAAATCCAATGGTCTTTTGGAAATGTTCTTAAAATGACTTTTGCTTCCATTTTTGGCCTTGGTTTTGGAGGCGTTGCTATGCACCGCAAGCTTGCAAGAGAAGCACGAGATATACAATATACAGCCGACTTTGACAATATGTTGGTAAATCACGAACCTGCTAATACTCACTCGCAACGAGCTGCTGATTTCTTAACCAAATACTATCCAAAAACCTCAGAAAGGCCACTTGAGGGATCTCGAATAGACCGTGCAACAGGCCAAGAGCGCACTTCCGAAGAAATGTCAAAAAGTATACAAAAAGAACATTCCAAGATTGTCAATGGTAGTTCAGCGCCCTACCAACTTACTATTAACGGAGTAAATACCTCTTATAAAGATGAAGATGCTATTGGTCAAAAATTTGCAGAATGCTTAAAGGCAACAAGGCATTCTCCTGGACCTGGCAGTCCCATAACTATATTAAAGCATTTTTTAAGTGGAGGCATCTTTTCTACTCCTCTTTCGCTTAACCATCAATTAAGTAGTCAGGACTTGATTCTCACTGCACAGCCTACAAATGCTAGCATCTCTTTACCATCTAGAACTCCAGATGCCGATCCCCACACTTTCATCTGTGAAGCCGATTTTGACGTTGTTTTACAAGATGTCCGTGCCAGCAGCCCTGAAAAAGCCAATCTTACAAGAGTACACGTCCACAAGGAATGTACCATCGTAGTGTCAGATAATCCAGAAGCAGAGTGCACCATAAACGTAAAGTATACCTATACGCCTGTATCAGAGCCTGGGAAAAAATAAATTTGGACTGCATGAAAAAAACAAACTATTTGATCTTAACATGCTTAATAGCTATTTTTATAGCTTCTAGTAGCTGTGCAAATAATTTCTGCTACCAGCGCGTCAATGCTTATGTTGGAATTGTTGGAGGTGCAAATTCTCCTTCTGGAAAATACCGAGCTTTTGACAGGATTTCTGGAGAAACTCATAGAGCCACACTAGGTGGCTTAGAAGCACTTGGAGGCGGTGTTGTCGGAGTACAAACTTATAGCGATAATTTCTTTATCGCAGTTCAAGGAAACCTTCTTTACAATAGCGCAAGTCGCACACTTACGCATGATACCGACACATCTGGAATTGCCAACCATACTGCAAACTTAAAAAATGATTTTCAATGGGGAGCAGACCTTCGCCTTGGCTACGCCATTTGCCAAGTGACACCCTACATCTTAGGAGGATTTGCAACGGGTCATTGGAGCTTGCGACTTGAAAATAATAGTGGTACATCCAACTTTGGAATACCTGCAAATTCTGTATTTAGTCTTGGAAAGAGTTTATGGGGGCCAAAAGTAGGAGGAGGCATCACTTTTTCTGTTGATTCCTATATGGTCAATTTCGAATACTCCTATACTTGGTTTGGCTCAATCAACAGAGACCTTACTGACTCATTATCCGATCACACATGGAATCATCATCAAAGCATTCAACAAGGCGCCTTTTTAGTTGGAATAAACTGGTTGTTCTAGAAATTTACTTTGGGTTATAAGTGTATCTTATGAATCTTATACCCACCATCACACTAGAAAATTTTGAAGGACCACTGGACTTACTTCTTCATCTTATCCAAAGAGATGAAATCAATATTTATACCGTTGAGATCCAGACTATTATCAAAAATTTTTTAGAAGAATTACTTAAAAGCCATGAATCTTCGGTGGACTCTGGAGCCGAATTTTTGGGAGGAGCAAGCTCCCTTCTTCTTTTAAAAAGCAAAAAGTTGCTACCCAACTTAAAGGGGGACGAAAAAGAAGAAGTCGAATCTTACGTGTCTATCTTAAAAGATATCATCGAATACTGCTCTTTCAAAGATCTTGCGAAAAAATTAAGCGATATCGAGGGAAAAGAGGAGAGCCTCTATCCAAGAGGAGTCACTATATTGGAAGAAAAGCCCGCTCTTGCCACAAATACTCTCTCTTTAGAAGAACTCATGCAAGCATTTGAAAAGCTTTTAAAAAAACAAATAGTTATCCCTAAAAAAATTCAAGAGAGCGCTCTTCTACTCTCCGATTATATTTTATCTCTTCAAAATTTGCTCTTTTCTCAAAAAAGCATCTTCTTTCAAGAATACTTCTCTTTAGACAAATCTAAAGATGAATTAATTGTAAGCTTTCTTGCCCTCTTACAACTCATGAAGGAGCAAAAAGCAATTGTTACTTCTGAATACCTAATCAAAATGGTGATTGATGAATAATTCTCTAAAAGATCTCAACGAAAAAGAAAGAAAGCAACATGCAAAGCGCGTGATTGAAGCACTCTTATTTTCATCAAGCGACCCTCTTTCCCTGCAGAAAATTCATGAGATCTTGCAAGACTTCTATCCTTATTCTGAAATAGAAACAAAAGAATTCATTAATTTATTAAAAGAAAATTACACACACCATCAGCACGCTTTTCAACTCGACGAGATTGCAGGAGGGTATATCTTAAGAACATCTACTGCTTTTAGCCCCTATATTGAAAAACTACGTGGGCACAAAAGAACAGAGAAGCTCTCACAAGCAGGTATCGAAACAATCGCCATCATCGCGCATAAGCAGCCCATTGCAAGAAGTGCAATTGAAGCTATACGCGGTGTTGATTCCTCTGGCATTCTTCACACCTTGCTAGAAAAAGAACTTAT
Source organism: Chlamydiales bacterium (assembly GCA_031292375.1). Taxonomy (NCBI): domain Bacteria; kingdom Pseudomonadati; phylum Chlamydiota; class Chlamydiia; order Chlamydiales; species Chlamydiales bacterium. The sequence goes on along the minus strand of JARLHF010000066.1, from coordinate 345 downwards.
CGAAATTGTAGGCAAGCAAGAGGTCCCTGGAAGGCCCTCTTTGTATGGTGTTACAAAAAAATTCCTACATTATTTTGGAATAAAATCCATACAAGAACTTGACAGTTTAGGAAAAAGAGAAATCGCATATAAAAGTTAAAATTGTGTCAGTTGGTTCATTGATTCATTTGGTTGAGTCGATTGGGTCAATAAAATAGACTTCTTACATAATTAGCTTTGCTTAGAAAAATTGAAATTTTTTGAGTAGATTTATTGATAAATTTTTCAAGCATATGTGAACATATGGTTGAAAAATTTAACGATAAAGATGTCAAAAAAGACAATTTTAACAAGCAAATGTAATTA